>WRCL01000009.1 GCA_009783975.1 Micrococcales bacterium | reverse complement strand
CTACGTGTCCACCGCCCGCAAGAACCACGTCTCACCCCTCGAAGCCATCACGTCCCTGTTCAGCGACAACATCTGGCTACCCGTGGCACCCTGAATAGTCACGCAAAACGGACCTGTACGCCGAACAGCCGCAGAATCCTGAAGAGGCGGTCGCGTACCAGACGCGGCGCGACGCTGCTGCGTTGCAGGGTTGCCTCGATGCTGTCCGCTCAGACGTCACCGGCCTGCCGCAGGAAGCGCCCGTCAACGAAACGACCCAGATGTTGGTGTGGGATGTGATCTCTGCTCGGAACTCTGGCGCGCTACAAACCGATGGCACGGCAGCGCTGGCGTCAATACTGAAGGAGTCGGGCGTGGAGTCGTCGGCCGTTCCAGCCAGCCTGACCGAACTCGCGGGACGATGCGCGGCCGCTGCTGCGGAGGCTTTGTCCCGAAAGATGCCGGTGTACGAGAGCGACGGTGTCACTGTCGTCGGCGAATTCCGAAGTGGTCCATGATATCCCGCCCACTCGCATGTGCTCTGATGCTGGTTGTCGTCGTAGGCTGTGCCTCTCGACCGTCCAGTGAAGGCGGGTTGCCTTTCTACACCTCACGGCTCCACTCGATCGCCGCCAGGTACCAACAAACCTTCGTCGACAATCACCGCTCCGAGCTGGATGCCTGGGTCGCCTACGAATCTACCCGCCGCTGAGGGGTTGACGCCGAGGTCATGCAGTGCCGGATCCTAAGGCGTCAGCACCCACCGGATGCCCCGCGCTTGTGTGTGCGTCGGTCGGGCGACGCGCTGCCACAGCCTGGTTTGGTGGGCATGATCGCCCGGGTGCCGAGCAGGGCGGCGACGAACAACGGCACCCACACCAGCCCGGGCCCTTTCAGGCCCTCCTTGGCTGACATGAGGTTGGTGACGACGATCGCGAGCAGCCCGGCCCACGCGACGGCTGCGCGTGGGGTGGACAACGGCGCGACCTTCGCGTCCCACCAGGGCAACGGTGTGTTCTCCAACGGTTGCAGCAGCCAGAACAGCACACAGGTCAGCGCGTACACGGCGAGCACCTGCACCGCGACCAGGCACCAGAACCCGGGCTGCTCGGTGCTCACACGGTCGTGGCCCAGAACGTGGCTGGCGGCGAACACGATGATGAGCGCGACCAGGTGCCACAGGTACAACGTCATCGCCCCGCGGTTGCCGATCGCGACGAACCACCACACCCGCGCGTTGGCCGCGGCCCGGGTGACCGCCGGGCGCGCCCAGATGGCCAGCGCGCACAAGAACAGCATGTGCCCGCACAGCACGACCGTCGGCGGGGTCATGTTCGACAGGTGCAGGCCGCGGACCGTGACCAGGCTCACCTCGTACGGTCCGGCGGTGACGAGCACGACGTTGACCGCGAACGCCCCCAGCGCCACCAGCAGCGCGGTGCGTCGGGTGATGAGCCCGCGCACGTACCCCACGCCCAGGACCCCCGCGACGTACCACGCGGCGAAGTTCAGGTACCCGACAAGCCCGGGCCCCCCAGCGATCCGCACCTGGTCGATCACAGCAACCACCGCGACCATGCCCGCCAGCGTCGTCCACAACGCCCGTGCGCTGGTGATCTTGTGCAACGCCGGGACCCCGACGAGGACGAGCATGTACGCCCCGAGGAACCACGTGAGCTGGATCCCGACCCCGGCGATGTTGTTGTACGCCTGGTCTGACAGGTACCGCCGGGCGATCGTCAGCGCGACCAGCCACCCCGCGAGGTAGTAGAACACCGGCCGGTACAGCCGTTGCACCCGCCGGAACAACCAGCGCGCCGCGTCGGTCCCGGTGTAGCTGTGCAGGCTCGCAGCAACCCCAGCAAAAAAGAACAGCGGCATGACCTGCAGCACCCATGTGAGCAGCTGCAGCCGGGGCGACCCGTCCAGCACGTTGCCGAACGTCCACCGGTCTGGGGTGACCGTCACCAGCAGCATCACCGCGTGCCCCCCGATGACGACAAGCAAGGAGAACAACCGCACGACGTCGACGAACCGGTCCCGCGTCACCGGCGTCGTCTGTTCCACCTCGCGCACCGAAGGAATCACACCGCGACCCTACCGGCGGCACGACGGTGCACGGCAAGACACAGGAACCGTCCCCATCGTCTTGCCAGTGCGTCACCCGGCGCAGCGTTCCAGCAGGGCGGCGACACCGTCGTCGGCGTTGGACGCGAGCACCTCGTCGACGACGGCCCGCACTGATTGGTGAGCGTTGGCCACAGCGAACGACCGGCCCGCCCAGCCCAGCATCGGCAGGTCGTTGGGGGCGTCGCCCACAGCCCAGACCGCTTCGGCGTCGATCCCGCGCCGTGCAGCCCATGCTGCGAGGGTGCGGGCCTTGGTCACCCCTGGCGCGGCGATCTCGCCCAGCCCCTGCGGCCCCGAGGACGAGGCGGTGGCAAGGTCGCCCACCGCGGCGGTGACGCGGGCGGTGAACTCCTCGGGTGGGCCGGCGTCTGGGTCGAGGACGAGCAGCTTCAAGGTCGTCGCCGGCAGCGCCTGCTCGATCCGTTCGACGCACGGGCTGCCCGGCGGGACGGGGTGCTCTGAGACGAACCGGCGCTCGCGGGCGAACCCGTCGGCGCACTCGGTGGCGAACCGCGCCCCCGGCCCAAGCGCGGCCCGCAGCCGGGCGACGAGCGCCGCGACAAGGTCAGGGGCCATGCCGTGCTGCTCGACGACGCTCAACGTCGCGACGTCGACGACCGACGCCCCGTTCGCGCAGATCGCCGTGCCATGCGGCCCGACGAGCCCCACCAGCTCGCTGAGCCAGCGGTGGGGCCGCGCGGTGACGAACACGACGAGGACCCCGGCGTCCTGCGCGCCAGCCAAGGCCGCAGCGGTCCGGGCCGAGACCGACCCGTCAGGGGCGAGCAACGTCCCGTCCAGGTCTGTGGCCACCAGCCGCGGACGTTCCATACCCGCATCGTCGCACGGACGGTGCGGTGGCTCGGGCCGTGGTTGGCCGGTTCCGGCGTCGTGCTCGCCCAGGTCGATGGTTCTGCAGTGAGGTCGGCACCCGGGCCTGCTCGCCAACACCTGCTGATCGCTGGCTGGCTTTGCCCCGGCGGTCAGCACAGGAACCGACCCCGCAGTCCCGAACCGTCCCCATTGTCCTGGGACACCACGAACCGTCCCATCGTCTTGGTTGCGATCGGTACCTACCCCGCGTGGCCGGCCCGCCGTCATGTGGCACGAGCGTCCCCCGAGCTGTCTGCAGACTCAAGACGTGTAGGCTGACCAGGCAAGACATAGGAACCGTCCCCATTGTCCTGAGTCCCCATTGTCCTGAGAGGGGAGGAGCGATGGACTGGACCGAGCACACCATCTGGTGGCACATGTACCCGCTGGGGTTCGTCGGGGCGCCGATCCGCGACTGGCCTGGCCCCCACAGCGCCGAGGCGGCGCAGCACGCCGGTGAGCACCGTCTGGGCCAGGTCACCGCCTGGCTCGACCACGTGCTGGCCCTGGGTGCCAACGGGCTGCTGCTCGGCCCGGTGTTCACCTCGGCGACCCACGGGTACGACACGCTCGACCACGACCACGTCGACCCGCGCCTGGGCACCGACGACGACCTGGACGCCCTGGTCGCCGCCGCCCACGACCGCGGGGTGCGGGTGTGCCTCGACGGGGTGTTCAACCACGTCAGCCGCGACCACCCGCGGGTGCGCGCAGCCCTGGCCGACGGCCCGCACGGCCCCGACGCCGACTGGTTCGCCATCGACTGGGACGCCCCGGGGGGCCCCCGCCCGGCCGTGTTCGAAGGCCACGACACCCTCGTCGAGCTCAACCACGCCAACCCTGCCGTACGCGCGTGGACCGTCGGCATCATCGACCGCTGGACCGCCCGGGGCGTGGACGCCTGGCGCCTGGACGCCGCGTACGCCGTCGACCCGGGGTTCTGGGCCGACGTCGTCGCCCAGGTCCGGGCGCGGCACCGGCGGACGTGGTTCCTCGCCGAGGTCATCCACGGTGACTACCGCGAGACCGCCGCAGCGTCGGGCGTCGACTCGATCACCCAGTACCAGCTGTGGAAAGCCATCTGGTCCGCCCTGGTCGACCGCAACTTCTTCGAGCTCGAGTGGGCGTTGCGCCGCCACAACGACCTGCTCGCGGCGTTCGTGCCCAACACCTTCGTCGGCAACCACGACGTCACCCGCATCGCCAGCAAGGTCGGCCCCGACGCCGCGGCGCTGGCCCTGGTCGTCCTGGCGACCGTCGGCGGTATCCCCAGCGTCTACGCCGGCGACGAGCTGGGCTGGACCGGCGTGAAGACCGACGGCTGGGACGGCGACGACGCTGTGCGCCCCGCGTTCGTCCCAGCCCCCACCTTGCCCTGGGACGGTCCGGAGGGCCGGGCGTTCCGCCTGCACCAGCAGCTGCTCGGCCTGCGCCGGCGCCACCCCTGGCTGGTCCGCGCCCACACCCGCACCCTGGAGCTGACGAACACCCACTACGTCTACCAGTCCACCGCCGACGCCGGTTCGCTCATCGTCGACCTGGACATCACGACCACCCCCCGCGCCCAGGTCCGCTCCCCGCACGGCGAGGTCCTCGCGACGGTCAGCCCCAGTGAGAAGTGACCGTCCCGTCGAGAAGTGATCCTGGAGCATCACTTCTCGACGGAACGATCACCTCTCACATCTTCACGCGCAGGGGGCTTGACCCACGACGAACGCACCTGTCGTGCGTAGTGGCCACGGGCGGAGAGGATCTCCACGACGTCGTCGCGGGTCGGGTGCACAAGGCGGTTGTGCTGGTCGTTCCGGACCGACGCCCAGCCGGACAGGTCTGCCCTGAGAAGCTCTGGCCGGCCGATCGTCTCGTCACCGGGGAGTGTCCGGTGGGGCCTCTGACCTCGCAAGACATAGGAACCGTCCCCAGTGTCCTGCACATCATGCCTGGTCAGGGACTCGGCGCGCCCGGAGGGACTCGAACCCCCAACCTCCTGATCCGTAGTCAGGTGCTCTATCCATTGAGCCACGGGCGCCGGACCCTTGCGGGTCAAGGCACGAGAGTACAGGGCGAGGCGGAGGTCCCCAAACCCAAATCCTGGCCAGCGGTGGTGGAAGGGCTGGGCGTCCCACCGCCAGGGGGTGTCCCAGCCCACCTGACGGACGGGTCCTGGCGACCCGTCCCCAGCCCACGACGGCGAAACCCCTGCTCACGCATGTGTTTCTGGGTGCCTCAAGGTGTCGGTGGTGTGGGTGAAGATCCTCTTATGACGAATCTTCAGCGCTATTCCGCTCCGATCTTGCACCCCCGCAACGACCTGCTGTTCCGCCGGTTGTTCGCCAACCAGAACCATGTGCCCCTGCTGCGGTCGCTGCTGGCCGCCCTGCTGGCGGACATGCCCGACAAAGAGTGGACCGAGCTCACCGTGAGCGAGCCGCACCTGCTCGGGGACGACATCCATGCCAAAGAGGCGGTGCTCGACGTCCTGGTCCACAGCGGCACCGACATCCTCGTCGACATCGAGATCCAGCTCCTCGACCACCGCGGGGTGCGCGAACGGATCGTGTTCTACCTCGCCCGGCTCCTGGCGTCGCGCCAGCGCGCAGGGCAGCCGTACCACCGCATGCGGCCTGCGATCGTCCTGGTCATCACAGGGTTTGACCTGGTGACGACCGACGAGGACTACGCCCACCGTTACGTGCTGTACGACGAGGTGCACCGCGACCTCTTCTCCGGCGTGATCCAGGTGCGTACCCTGGAGCTGTCCAAACTGGGCGCGAACGACGGGACCGCAGCGTGGTCCTGGTTGCGGTTCATCGCCGCGACGACCGAAGAGGAGCTGGACATGGCAGCCGAAGGCAACCCCGAGATCGCCGCTGCGGCCACCCTCGTCCGCCGGTTCTCCGCCGACGAGACCGTCCGCCAAGAGATCGAAGCCCGCGAGAAGTTCCTGTGGGACCAGCAGGCCAGGGAGTACTACGCGCGCGAGGAGGGCCGCGAGCAGGGTCGTGAGGAGGGCCGCGAGGAGGGTCGGGCAGCGATGGCGGAGGTTGTCCGTTCCATTCTCGGGCGAGGGATGAGCGTGGAGGAAGCCGCCTCCATCACCGGGCTGGACCCGGCCGAGGTCGCCCGGCTCGGGGGGATATTGGGCGGTCGGGCTCATCGGACCGACCGAAGGGGGTAGCCATGGCTGGAGCGAACCGGGACGTCGGTGACGAGGAGTGCGTCGTCAGGCGGTTCACAGCCGAGGAGAACGCGTGGTTCGAGGCCGAGTCCCGTGCGAAGTTCCAGTGGGACCGGCAGGCCAGGGAGTACTACGCGCGTGAGGAGGGTCGTGAGCAGGGCCGTGAGGAGGGCCGTGCGCAGGGTCGCGAAGAGGCCCGCGAGGAGGGCCGGGCAGTGATGGCGGAGGTTGCCCGTTCCATTCTCGGGCGAGGGATGAGCGTGGAGGAAGCCGCCTCAATCACCGGGCTGGACGTGGCTGAGGTTGCCAGGCTCGCGCAGGTATAGGGGCGGGCCCTGGCCCCGCGTGGCGGCCAGGGTCAGTCGCCTTTGACGTTGACGAGCCGGTGCGTGGTGCTCTTTCCCGGTGAAGTTGTGGTGGCAGTTGATGCGCTCGGCTTCGGTGACGTCCTCGCCGGTGAACGCGGCGACGGCGGCGACGGTGCGGTCCATCATCTCCTCGCGGTTGAGCAGGGCGAGCTGCTGGGCCCAGCGTAGCGCGCGGACGTACGCCCAGAACTCGTCGGTGCCTTCGGCAAGGTATGCCAGGTCGGGGTCGCATGGTGCCGTGGCGACCGCCGCACGACCAGAGGTTTTCGCCCCGAGGTCGCGCACCAGACCGCCGGACACGCGAAAGCCGACCCCGCAGCGCACGCCACAACAGCATTCCGAGAGCCGGATCGACCGATTTGTCCGCCTCGTCTGCTCCCGGCAGAATGCACGTCTCCAACCAGGCTGCACAGGGCGGGCCGAAACCTTGGACTGGCCCCGGAGGAGACAGCGCGAACATTCCTGACCTGCGGTATAGACCGGTTTGTCCGGCTCGGGACGCGACATTGTGGTCTGACGGCCGCGGGATCGGCGGCAACTACTGGGACGCAGAAACTCAACACCTTCCCCGCAGCCCTCGCGAGCGATTGCAGAACCCCAGAAACAGGTGCACAGTTGCCCAATGATCCCATGATCCCATGTCATGGGTGAGAGACGGGAGACTCGTGTGAGGTACACACTGTCGGTGCGGCGTGCAGCAGTAGCAGGCCTGACGTTCATCGGCCTGGTGGCGGCGATGTTCGTCTCAGGTGTGACCTCCCGGGCCGACGTGCCCACGCCCAGCGCCACCCAAGCGGTCGTCACCGTCTCGGTCGGCGACCTGCGCACAGGTGCGACGACAGTGGGCCCCCTCGTCGGGGCGCGGTACGGGCTGTTCGTCACCCGGCCACCGGACACGGCAGTCGACGCTGCGGGGTTCATCACAGCCACCCCGGACTACACGTGCACCTCCGACGCCGACGGCGACTGCTCGTTCGTCGTACCCGTGGGCCTCGGCGGGGTCGCCCAGGGCACGAGGCTGTGGATGGGCGCGATCGGCGGACCGGCCGGGTATTACACGACCGGGACGTTGCAGACCGGCTACAACGCCGCCGACACCGAGACCAACCGGGTCCTGTGGCCCACACCAGCGCTCGTCGCGGGCCAGACGTACCGGTCAGGGATGACATGGGTGACCGACCCTGGGCTCGCAGCGATCACCGGGTCACCTGAGGCCGGGCAGGCTGCCTACACCCGGCGCACCTCCTCAGGCGGCATGGTCGCCTTGTCGCGGGCGAACCCGCCGCTGGTGGGCCAGTGCGCAGGGCTCAACGTCGCACTCGTCGCAGACCTGTCGGCATCGATGGAGGCCGAGGGTGTCGAGGCCCTGAAAGACGCGATGGACGCGGTCATCGACGCGTTGCAGGGCACACCGTCGCAGGTCGCGATCTTCACCTTGGGCACTGACTCCCCGGCGGTCAGCTCGGCTGGAGCGGTCTACCCGCCGAACACCGGCCTGCAGTCGGTGGCGACCGTCGCCGACGCCTCCAAGGTCAAGGCCTACTACGCCGGCTGGACCGACAACCTCATCAACTGGACGAACTGGGACCGTGGTTTTGCTGCGGTTGCCGAGATCAACGGCGCGGTGGGCGCTGGGGACCACATCGACCTCGTCGTGCTCATCACCGACGGCAACCCGACGGTCTACGGGCCCAGCCCGACGGTCACCGGCGGGACGGGGTACACCAGGTTCCGCGAGCTGGACGCCGCCCGTGCGTCGGCGAACCTGCTCAAGAGCCAAGACAGCCGGATCTTGGCGGTCGGCGTCGGACGTGGTGTGTCGTCCGACGGCGCCGGGTACAACCTGCGGACGATCTCTGGGCTCACCAAGTACGACGGTTCGAACATCACAACCGCTGACTACATCCAGACCGAGGATTTCTCCACTGTCGGCACAGCGCTGCACGACCTGATGACCCGTGACTGCGGGACGACGATCTCCGTGGTCAAACGCGTGATCCCCAACGGTGGGTCTGTCGCCGACGCCTACACCCCGTCTGACCCGTGGGAGTTTGCCGCGCAGTCGACGGTCGCCCCGGCGGAGATCGCCGCAGGCCCGCTGCTCACAGACCCGGCGACCGGTGGTGTCGTCTTCGACGTGGACTTCAAGGGCGCGTCGACGGGGACGTTCGAGATCGCTGAGACCCCACAGCCTGGGTACGCCCTGTACCAGGTGTCGGACACCGGCACTGACACCCCGGCGACGCAGAACGCCTTCTGCGTCGACAAAGCGACCGGACCGGTCGCCGTGACCAACGTCGGGACCACAGGATTTGGCGTCACGGTGTCCTCGGGCACCTCGGTCAGCTGTGTGGTCTACAACGAGGAGCCGTCGGACATCGCGGCGGTCGTCGCGCACAAACGCTGGCAGGTCGTCGTCGGGTCGACGACGAGCGACTACCTCAACGGAGCCCAGCCTCTTGGCCTGCGCTCACAGCTGTCGATGACCGGGCCGTCCCCGGCACCAGCCTCACCCCAGCCGTGGGGCCAAGAACGCACCGGGTATGACTACACCAACGCCGACTCCACCATCGGGTTGCTCGAGACCGTCACCCTCGCGCCGCCTGGGTGCGAGCTCACCCGTGTGACGGTCGAGCCTGGTCCGCCTGCGAACAGCGCCCCCGGGTCTGGCACCGTCGTGCCCCTGGACACCCTGCGCACGAACCAGCCGGTGGGCCCAGGCAACAACGAGTGGACCCTGACCAACGTCGTGACGTGCACGAGCTACCTCACGTTGGCCAAACAGGTCGTCTTCCCGGTGTCGCTGTCGGCGAACACCGTCGGGGAAGCCACACCCGGCCAGTGGACCCTCAACGCCATCGCCCCGTCTGGTGCGCTGCCTGGGCCGCAGGGGCGTGACGGTTCGGCCGGGGTCACCAAGGTCGAGGTGACACCGGACGTCGCCTACCAGCTCGCTGAGACAGCAGACGCCACGCCGGAGTTCTTGGAGCACTACGCCCAGGTCGACGTGCGCGCCGTGCCGTTGGCGTACCCGCAGTCGACCGGGTCGTGGTCGTGCCAGGTCGCCGGGAACGGCACCCAGGTGCGCATGATCTTGGGCAACGACGGCGGGATCGCCGTGCCGCTTGGCGAGCACATGCAGTGCACCGCCTTGAACACCGTGGCGACGATCAACATCCAAAAGACCGTCCAGGGTGGGACGGCCCAACCCTCGGACTTCACCTTCACCGTCGTGCCGATCGCCCCGTTGGCCCCTGGTGCGCACGAGCACGAGGTGCCTGGGACCGCAGGGCCTGACGGGTACACCATCACCTTGCGCCCCGACCAGCACTACAAGATCGTCGAGACCGGCCCGCCGGGCTACAAGATCGTCGAGAGCGCGTCGGTGTGCCTGACGTCGTTGAGCATCCTCAACCGCAACGACGTCGTCCTGCCTGGCGGGGCGAAGGCCGCCTGCCTGTTCGTCAACCGGGCGATGTCGCAGCTGAGCGTGCTCAAGCTTGACGCGACGACTGGTGAGCCGGTCGCCGGGGCTGTGTTCGACCTGGTCAAGGACAACGGCAACGGTGTGTACGACGTCGGCGCTGACAGCGTCGTGGCCAGCTGCACGTCCGACGCCGCGGGGATGTGCACCGTCGGCGACGTCGACTTCGGCACGTACTTCTGGGTGGAGCGCACGGCCCCGCCCGGGTATGTCAGCCCCGCTGGTGCTGTTGGCGGACCGATCGTCGTCGACGTCAACAACGCCGGGTCGACCTTCGAGGTGACCAAGGTCTGGGACGCGGAGATCCTCACGACGATCTCTGTGCTCAAGGTCGACAAACCTGGTGGTGCCCCGCTGCCGGGGGCGGTGTTCCAGCTGTACCGCAGCGCCGACGGCACCGAGCCGGGCAACACCCCCAGCGTCGCCGACGCCGCCGTCGGGCAGCAGTGCACGACCGGCGCTGACGGGCTGTGCACCATCACCGACCTGGTGTTCGGCGACTACTACTGGCACGAGGTCTCCCCGGCACCTGGCTACCCGGTGCCCACCGACCAGACCAGCGCGCTGGTGAACCTCAACGCCGCGAACGCTGGGACGACGGTCGCTGTGTACCAGTTCACCAACCCGCGGGTCCCCGGGGCCGCGCAGGTGCTCAAGGTCGACGAGGACGACACGTCGCTGGTCCTGGCTGGTGGCACGTTCGAGCTCTACCTCGACGACGGTGACGGGACCTACGGCCCAGGTGACGTCGTCATGGGTGGGTGCACGACGAACGCGACTGGGACGTGCATGCTCAAAGACCTTGACGAAGGCACGTACTTCTGGGTCGAGACGTCGGCGCCGATCGGGTACGACCTGCCGGCCGACCCGGTGAGCGCGCCGGTCATCATCACCGCCGAGAACGTCGACGACGTCCAGACGGTGACGTTCGCCGACCCCAGGACCCCCAGCCCGATCGAGCCTCCTGACCCGGGCGACCCCAGCGACCCGGGTGACCCTGGGGACCCGGGCGATCCTGGTGACCCTGGCGATCCGGGTGACCCGGGCGACCCGGGCGACCCCGGTGACCCGCCGCTGCCTGGTCAGCCGGGCGACCCAGGTGCGCCGGGCAACCCGAACACTCCCGCCAAGCCAGGTGGGCCGGGCAAGCTGCCCTACACCGGCAGCGCGCTCGTGCCGCTTGTGGGGTTCGCGGTGCTCATGTTTGCCGCTGGTGGCGTCCTGGTCACGGTGAGACGCCGCCAGTCGCGCCCGAGCGCCTGACGGACCGGTCGGTGCGCGGCCTGGTGGCCCAGGCCGCGCACCGACTGTCGTCTCTTCGGCTCACAGCCGCGACCGCGTCGGTCACCGCAGCGAGCTAGGCGGCGCTGACCACTAGGAACCGTCCCCATCGTCCGGGCCGACCAGGGCTTGGCCAACGGCCACGGCGTCGGCGACGACCGCAGCCAGGCCGGTCCCAGCCACCCACGACCCGGTGACGGCAAGGCCGGGTGTCGCGTCGGCGAGGGCTTTGACTGTCGCGACGGCCTCACGGTGCGCCGCGGAGGGACGCGGCATCGCCTGGGTCCACACCACGACGTCATAGCCGATGACCGCTGAGCCGCTCAGGGCCAGGCCGAGCATCTTGCCGGCGTCGACCAGGGCGGCGTCGCGCAGACGCTGGCGGTTCTCCTCGTTCCACGCCTCCATGCGGTTGCCTTCGTACGACACGCGCAGGACGTGCCGGCCCGGGCCGGCCTCGTCGGCCAGCCACGACCACTTGACGGTGGAGTGGGTGAGTGCTTTGGCGTCGACCAGGCTGCCAGGGGCGACGAGCATCCCTGTGCCCCGCGGTGCCGCGTCGAGGCGGACGTCGTCGAGCACGAGCGTGACCAGGGTCGAGGGGCGGCCCTGGTCAAGCTCGACACCCTCGAGCCCTGCCAGGCCACCGAGCATCGGCGAGGCAAGGACGACAAGGTCCGCCTCGTGGTCGCCGTCGCTGGCGGTCACTGTCCAGCGGTCGCCGTCATGGGCGACCTGTGTGACCTTCGTGTGGACCTTGACCTGCCCGCCGTGGGCTTCGACGTCGGCGGCCAACGTGTCGGTGAGCCGGTACAGCCCGCCGCGCAGGCCCTGGGTCGAGGCGCCCGAGGGCATCGACGCCACGACGGTGCGCACCGCACGGGCCAGCGACCCGCCCGACGCGGCAAGCTCGTCGGCCAGGTGCGGGGCCAGCCCGGCGAGGGTGACGTCGGCAGGGTCAGCCCCGTACACCCCGCCGACCACCGGGTGGACCAACCGGTCGACGACCGCGTACCCCATACGTCTGCCGACCTGGTCGCGCAGGGACCCGCCAGCGCCCACACGGGCCGGCAGCACCAGGTCCAGCCAGGCCCGGGCGGCCCCGACGGTGCCCAGGGTCCGGCGGATCGCCGGTGACCACGGCTGGGCGGGGATCCCGAGCACACCCCCGTGAGGCATGGGCCGGGCCGTGTCAGGCAGCTGCACCCACGCCCCGGTGGGGTCCGGTGCGGCGATGTCGTCACCAAGGTCGAGCTCGGCGAGCAGGTCGGCGACGTACCCGCCGCGTGTGGCGAACGACTCAGCCCCGGCGTCGAGCACGAGGCCGGCGACCCGGTGCGAACGCACCGCGCCGCCGGGCGCGTCACGGCCTTCGAGGACGAGCGTGGTGAACCCGGCGCGGGCAAGGGCCCGGGCGACGATGAGCCCGGCGATCCCCGCCCCGACGACAACCACGGACTTGGGTGTGTGTGTGGTTTTCACAACGAGTGCACCAGCCTCACCAGACGGGTCAGGACGTCGGGGTCGGTGTCCGGGGGGACCCCGTGCCCGAGGTTGACGACATGGCCGGGAGCCGCCCGGCCGCGGTCGACGACATCACGCACATGCGCTTCGAGCACCGGCCAAGGAGCGGCGAGCAACGCGGGGTCGATGTTGCCCTGCACCGGTGTGGTGCCCCCCAGGCGCTGCACAGCCACGTCCAGGCCCACCCGGTGGTCGACCCCCACGACGTCCGCCCCAGCGTCGTGCAGGGCCGCCAAGAGCTCGCCTGTGCCCGTCCCGAAGTGGATCGTGGGGACCCCTTCGGCCTTCGCGGCGGCGAGGACCTTGGCCGAGGCTGGCAGGACGTGCGCACGGTAGTCGGCCTCGCGCAGCGACCCGACCCACGAGTCGAACAGCTGCACAGCCACAGCCCCGGCACGGATCTGGGCGACGAGGAACGCCGCAGAGACCGCCGCGGTGTACTCCATGAGCGCGGCCCACGCAGCGGGGTCGGTGTGCATGAGGCGCCGTGCAGCCAGGTGGTCACGTGAGGCGCGTCCTTGTGCGAGGTACGCCGCAAGGGTGAACGGCGCCCCGGCGAACCCGATGAGCGGGGTCCCGGCGAGCCTGGCGACAGCCTCGCGGACCCCGGCGGCCACGGGGGCGAGGGCCTCGTCGTCGGGGGGCCCGGTGTGGGTGAGCGCGGCGACGTCGGCGACGGTGCGCACAGGCCGGGCGAACACTGGCCCGACCCCAGGTTCGATGGTGACCTCGACCCCGGCCAGCGCCAGGGGCACGACGATGTCGGAGAAGAAGATCGCCGCGTCCACACCATGGCGTCGTACCGGCTGGCAGGTGATCTCGGCTGCCAGGTCCGGGTCGAGGCACGCCTGGAGCATCGTGGTCTGGCCACGCACCTGGCGGTACTCAGGCAGGGACCGCCCCGCCTGGCGCATGAACCACACGGGAAACGTCGTCGGACGGTCCCCAGCGAGGGCTGTCAGCAGCGGTTTGACGGACGGAGTGTCATCTCCTGGGCGAACGGGGGAACTTTCCACCCGACTATTGTGCCCGAAGGGTGTGGACATGATTCACTATTCGACCATGGCCTTGTGTGTCGTGGTCGCTGACCACACCGGATCCGGGCTTGACGTGCTTGCCAGCTTGTCAGCTGGCGTGCCGGGCGTCGGCCCCGAGCTTGTCGCGTCCGGGGCCGTCGACGGGGTTGTCGCCCTGGCGACGTGCAACCGGGTCGAGCTGTACCTCGACGTGCCCGCAGATGCCATGGCCGGAACCAGCCGGCACGCCACCCGGGCCCTGGCCGCCCGCGCCGCCCTCAGCGGCGCCCGCTACGCCCACCCCCAGTCAGACCGCCAAGAACAGCTGGTCCGTTCCCCGTTCGCCCCCGCCGGGTGCCCGCACGGGATCGACGTGCGGACCAAACGTGAGGCGGTCGTCCACCTGTTCGCTGTCGCCGCTGGCCTGGAGTCGATGGTCGTCGGCGAGCGCGAGATCGTCGGGCAGGTCCGCGACGCGCTGAGCACAGCCCGTGACCAGCACACGACGACCCCGTTGCTCGAGGCCGCGTTCCAGAACGCGCTGCGGGTCTCACGCGCCGTCGTTGGAGCCGTTCCTCTGCACGTCCTGGGCCGTTCAGCGGTCTCTGAGGCCCTCGACCTCGCCGAGGTCTCCCGCAGCGGCACCAGGGCCCTGCTGGTCGGCACAGGCAGCTACGCCGGGGCGTCCTTGGCTGCTCTGCGCGCCCGCGGCGTCCACGACGTGCGGGTGTTCTCTGGTAGCGGCCGGGCGCAGGGGTTCGCTGACCGCCACCGCGTCGCCCCAGCCGCCGACCTGCTCGCCGAGCTGCGCGAGGCCGACGTCGTCGTCACATGCTCTGGCACCGGGCCTGTGCTCGAGGCCCACCAGGTCGCCGCAGCCCGCGAAGGACGCCCGTTGGTGCTCGTGGACCTGGCCCTGCGCCGCGACGTGGCCCCCGAGGTCGCCTCGCTGCCCGGCGTGCGCCTGGTGGCCCTGGCAGACGTGGGTGTGGCCACCTCTGGCCCCGACGTGGCCGCAGCCCGGTCCCTGGTCGAAGCCGCGGCTGACGCGTTCATCCGCGAACGCCAGGTCCGTGACTGGTCACCGCCGCTGGTCGCCGCCCGTGCCCGTGTGCTGCGCGCCTGCGTCGTCGGGGTCGACGACACCGTCGCCGCACGCCGGTCGGCCCACCGCGAGATGCACCCGGTGACCGTCCGCGCCAAGTGGGCCGCCGCCGCTGGAGACCGCGACGCCTACGTCGCCGCCCTCGCCGAGCTCGACGAGATCGCCGAGGCCGTCGAACGCCAGATGGACGCCGCCGCCGTCCTGCTGTGAGGACATGGGGACGGTTCCTATGTCTTGCCTGGTCAGTGGCACGACGCAAGGATCCGGCAGCAGTCTTGGTTGCGGTCACG
>WRCL01000008.1 GCA_009783975.1 Micrococcales bacterium | reverse complement strand
GGAACCTGCGACGAGTGCGAGACCTGCGACGACTGCGGAACCTGCGACGAGTGCGAGACCTGCGACGACTGCGGAACCTGCGACGAGTGCGAGACGTGCGACGACTGCGGGACGTGCACCACATGTGACGACTGCACCGACCCGCCGTCGCCCCCCGTGGTGACGACCCCACCGCTGGGGAACGGACCTGTGCACGTCCAGCCCGGCCCGCGGGTCCGTCACCACCCGCCGGCGTTGGCCTCCACCGGTGCGTACACCGCGCCGCTGGCCGCTGCGGGGTGGGGTGCGCTCGTCATCGGCATCTTCTTGGTGCTGGCCGCACGGCGCAGGAGGAGAACAGGCCAGGTGCGCTGACCCACACAGCGGCGGTCACGCCTCGGCCGCCGGCATGCGCACGACCTGCTCGGCGGTGACGATCCGTCCCGACCCGCACGCCGGGCACGACGCGGGGATCGGCTGCCCGGCGGTGAGGTCCCACGTATGGGCTTTGTCGCAGGCGAACCGCCACGACGGGGTGCCGGTCGCGCAGCTGCGCACAGCGTTGACCACTGCGCGCACGGCCACCCCAGCGTTGTCGGTGCGTGTGACCGACCCGACGCGGGTCCAGGTGCGGTCAGGTAGGTGGCCGGTCTTGGAGAAGGCGAGGGTCTGGTACCCCGGGGTGGCCCAGCGCTGGCCCTGCGACCCCTCGGGGACGACCCGTTCCCACTGGGTGACGAGCAGGTCGCCGACTGAGCCGCGGTCGACGGTGATGGCCGCCCGGTCGTCGAACACCAGCACGCTCACGTCGCGGACCGTCGTGGTCTGGACCCGCAGACGCGAACGCAAGATGTCCCCCAGCTGGTGGATCGCACCAGCCACCACCGTGGAGGTGTGCATCATGACCACAGTCCTTCCTCGACCCTCCGCCGGGGCCGGGACATGCGGCCTGACCAGCGAAAGCACTCGCCGTCGCGCGAGACGTCCTGGGTTGGCGACCGAGCCACCCGCGACAGACCCTAGTGCCGATGGTGGCTGCGGACTAGAGGACGCGTCACACAGCCCAGCGCCGGGCACCTGATGTCCCCCAGACGGGGGCTGCCAACCTCACAACGGGGACGGCAGCCAGAAGACAGTGGGGACGGTTCCTATGTCCTGGCTGGTCAGCCCTCGGGCTGACCAGCCAGGACATAGGAACCGTCCCCAGTGTCTTCCAGTGTCTTCGTCGGTCAGGTGACGGGGATGTCGCGCCGGGTGAACCCGACGAAGGCGACGGCGAAAGCTGCGAGCGCGACGACGGCCAGGCCCACGGTGGGCGGCCACGCCATGGCCTCGGCGGGCAGGCGCGGCACCCACCACAGCGGAGACAGGCGCTGGACGACACCAGGCACCCGCAACAGCTCGGCGAACATCCCCACGACGAACCCGAGGACCAAGAACGCCCACGACACTGCCGTCCACCGCGGCGCCCACGCGTACACGGCCGCGGCGACCCCAAGCACGACACCGACCGCCGGCAGGTACACGCCAGCGGCTGCGGCGTACGTGCCCACGTGAGGGTCGTGCGCACCGACCGAGTACGCACCCGCGGCCAGGGCCAGCCCCGCGGTGACGACGAGCACCGCCGCGCCTGCGCCGGCGACGAGAAGCTGGGCCGCCAACCACCGTCCGCGCGAGACCGGCGTGGCCAGGACGTACTCGGCGCGTCCGGCGGTCTCCTCGGTGCGGGCGCGGGCGACCGCCGCCAGGCCGTACCCAAGGGCCACCAGCCCTGCGAACAGCATCATCAGTGACACGAACGCGTAGCTGAGGTCTTGTTCGCCGAACACCTGGCTGACGAACTCGCTGTCCTTGGACATGTCCTGCAGCATCGGGCCGATGTCTTTCAGGTACGTGCCGGTCGCCAGCCACATGACCACCGTCCCGACCGTCCACCATGCCAGGGCGGTGCGCTGCTGGCGCCACGCCAGCGCCAACGGCGAGCGCAGCAACCGGTGGGCGTGGGGCCGTCCGCGGCGTTCGGCGAACATCCCGGCACCAAAGTCGCGGTGCCCAGCCAGGACGACCGCGACGGCGAGCAGCACGACGACCGCGACGACCGACAACGCCAGCGGCCATGTGCGGGTGTCGACGAACACACGTGTCTGCTGGGTCCAGGCGATCGGCGAGACCCACGACAACGCCGACCCGTGCTGGCGCTGGATGTCCCCGGCCCCACGCACGAGGACCATCGCGCCGAGCACACCCATCGCCAGCCCCGAGGCGCCGCGCGAGTGCGGTGTGAGCTGGCACGTCACCGATGCGACCGCGGCGAACACCAGCGCGGTCAGCACGGTCCCGCCGAGCATGACGGTCGTCCCGCCGATCGACAGACCACTGATGGTCACCAGCACCAGGGCTGACAGCAGCGCGATGACGAGGTTCGCCGCGACGACGAGCAGCATCGCCGCCAGGGCCGGGGCGTGCCGTCCGACGACCGCCGCGCGGACGAGCTCTGAACGTGAGGACTCCTCTTCGGCCCGGGTGTGCCGGACCACTTCGCCGATGCTCATCACTGCCAAGACGATGACGATCCACAGCACCATCTCGTTGGCGAACATCGCCCCGACTGTGTAGTTGTCCGTGCCGTACCCGGGCCCGGTCATGAGGATGCTCGCCGGGGTGCCCATGAGCTCGGCGCGCTGCTGGCGTTCGGCGGCGTCGGCGTAGACCGTCGTGAACGCCGTCGCACAGTACAACCACAGCCCGACGACCGAGGCGGTCCACACCCCCAGGCGCACCCGGTCGCACCGGGCCATGAACCGCAGCAGCAGCCACGTCCCGGCGAAGGAGTCGGCCAGTGATGTGCTCACGGGTGTGTGCACCGGTGTCGCGGCGGCGGCGGTCATCGTGGGGTCCCGTCGCTCGTGCGCCCGCCGGCGGACGGTTCGGGGACCCCGGCGGCGGCAAGCTCGTCGCCGTAGTGGCGCAAGAACAGCTCTTCGAGCGAGGGGGGGTTGGCGGTGAACGTCAGCACCCCCATCGTGCCCAGGGCGGTGAGCACCGCGGCGATGTCGTCGTTGTCGACGTCGAACGCGATCCGGGTGCCGCTGGTATCCACCGTCGTGACCACGTCGTGCACCCCTGGGAGGGCGGCGATGGGTGAGGCGTTCCCGGCGACGACCGCGGTCACCGACGAGCGGGTCAGGTGCCGCAGGTCAGCCAGCGTCCCGGACTCCACAGCACGCCCGGCGCGGATGATCGTCACCGTGTCGCAGACCTTCTCGACCTCGCTCATGATGTGGCTGGACAGCAGCACCGACCGTCCGGCGGCTTTGGCCTCGCGCAGCTGCTCGGTGAACACCGCCTCCATCAGCGGGTCCAGGCCCGAGGTCGGCTCGTCGAGCACCAACAGCTCGACGTCGCTGGCCAGCGCGGCGACGAGCGCGACTTTCTGCCGGTTTCCCTTGGAGTACGTGCGGGCTTTCTTCGACGGGTCCAGCTCGAACCGTTCGAGCAGGTCAGCCTTGCGCGCCGCGTCCAGCCCGCCGCGCAGGCGCGCCATGAGGTCGATCGCCTCACCCCCGGTGAGGTTGGGCCACAACGACACGTCGCCGGGCACGTAGGTCAACCGCCGGTGCAACGCCACGGCGTCAGACCACGGGTCACCGCCGAGCAGCCGCACCGTCCCGGCGTCAGCGCGCAGCAACCCGAGCAGGACGCGGATCGTCGTGGACTTCCCTGACCCGTTCGGCCCCAAGAACCCCGCGATCTGGCCGTGCTCGACCACGAGGTCCAGCCCGTCGAGGGCTGTGGTGGTGCCGAACGACTTGTGCAGGTCGTGGATCTCGATGGCGCTCATCGTGTCCTCCGTCGTGGGCGGTGCGTGCGTGGCGTGGGTTGTGCGAGGAAGTCCTCGAGGATGTTCCCCGTCGTCAAGAAACCGTCGGTGTACAGCTCGAGCATGGGCAGGTACGACTCGGCGACGAACCGTCGTACCGCCGCGGCGAGGTCTGCCGGGTCGTCGGGCGGGTCGAGGTTGACCGACAGCGCCATCGCCCCCAACGCCGAGAGCACCAGGTACCGCACCCGTGCCGCCTCGTCACGTGACGGACGCGCCACCCCCGCGGCAACCGCCTGCCCCACGTACGTGCCAGCGTCGTCGACCATATGCTCGACGAACGACCGCCCCGCCGGCCCACCGTCGTGCAGCGACCGCAGCACGTACCCCACCAGCGGCCCGTACTGGTCGGTCGAGGCGAACGCCTCCAAGAAGCTCAGCCCCGCCGCGGCCCGCCCGATGTGCTCAGACTTCACGTCCCTGATCAGGCCCAGCACATGCTCGTCACACTCATGGCGTAACCCCGCCTTGGACCCGAAGTGGTAGATGACCAGCCCGGGGCTCACACTGGCGTCGCCAGCCACCGCCCGCACCGACGCGCCAAACCCCTCCGCAGCGAACCGCCCCACCGCCGCGTCCCGGATCCGCGCCCGCGTCGTCAGGTCATCGGTTGAACGCATATTCAACATGCTATACACACGTTCAGCCTGCGGCAACACGCTCACCGGTGGGTGCCCAGCGACCGACCTCAGACAGTGGGGACGGTTCCGATGTCTTGCCTGCCCAGAAGCCTGCCGTCAACCGGGAGGCGGCTCCACCTCTGCGGCCCCGACCACAAACTGCCGGCCGCGAGAGCACGACGTGCGCGATGGTCGGCTCAGTGTTTCGTCGCGACGAACTCGACGAAGCGCTCGCCCAGGTCCACGATCTGTTCTGCAGCCGGGATCCCAGCGCTGACATCGGCACGCGTGGCTGTCGGGCGGCCTGGGTCGTGGTACTCGGTGTCGTTGCGTTTCAGCCTCATCCAGTCAAACTCCCGCAACGTTGGGCGGTGGGCCGGGAACTGGGCCTGCATCAGCTCGCTGAGCACACGGTGACCACCGTCGCCACCTCGGGCACGCAGGCCCTGGACTGCGAGCATCGCTGCCAACGCTTTACGCGCCGCGTCATATGCCGTGACGAACGTGGCAGCGACGTCTTTTGTCGAGACGAGCAGGCGGGCGGTCTCCAGGTGGTTGCGGGACTCGACCAGCATCGTGCGGGCGTGGTCTGGGTCGGGGGTCACGCGCTCAATCTGTCCGCGTTGGAGCAAGAAGTCGGTCGCGGGAGCGTCAGGTCGCCAGTCGAAGCTCTCCGGGTCAGGCTTGGGTCTCCTTCAGGGTGGTCAGGGGCCGCGAGGCAACGGTTGCGAGGAAGGGGTCGGCACGCTCGGCCCAGGCTTCGGTGGTGGTGAGATGGATGTTCACCTCGGTGTGCAGGCGGGCCCGGGCGGCGTCGGCAACGTCGAGAAGGTCAGTCCGAGCAGGAGACCCGACGACGAGGACGTCGATGTCGCGTGGGGGAGGCCCGTTGTGCCCAGCGCGGCGGGCGGCCCACGACCCATACAGGTACGCGTGCTCGACACCAGGGACCTCGGCAAGCAGCCCGCGCAGGACCGGGACAGGGCCGTAGGTCTCGATGACCAGCTGGGACATCAACGACCACAGCGGGTGGTCAGTGTTGGCGCGGACCAGGCGGTTGTTCCCATCACGCCGGTCGTGCAGGACCGCGGCATCGACCAGGCGGGTCACCTCGCGGTGCGCGACCGCAGGGAGCAAGCCGGTCCGCCTGGCGACCTCGGAGATCGACAGCTCCACGCCGGGGTCGGCCATGGTCTCAGCAAGCACCGCGCCTTGGGCGTCGGAGCGCACGAACGGTGTCAGCGCCGACGGTCCAGTCTTCACAAAACGTGATAGTACATTCACGTTATGTGAGCGGCAACATCGAGCGCTCAGCGAGGTCGCATCTGGTGTGCCAGGTCGCATCTGGCAGCGTGTGCGGGTCCACAAGGCTTCGCCAGTGACCTGGGCCCGGCACTGCCCGCTCATGAGCCTGGCTTCTGCGAGATGCGACCCGGAGCACGAGATGCGACATCAGAACGTCGCATCTGGTGTGCCAGGTCGCATCTCGCGGCCGGAGGCTTGTGGTCAGGAGAACGTGTACGACGCCGCGTCGAAGTAGAGGGTCTTGCCGTCGTCGGACGGGGCCGGGGAACTCGGGAACACTGTGACGCGGGGGCTGTACTCGTACGCTTCACCGGTCTTCAGCGGGAGCGCTTCGCCAACTGCCGCGTACTGCCCGGGAGCGAGCATGGGGCGGTCCTCGAGCGAATCGGGGAACGTTGTCATGAAGTCCCGGGCGACCCCGAACGCGGCGCCTTGGTCTTTCTCGAATTGCGTGAACGCTCCGAGCCCGCCGAGGTAGGGCATGGACTTGGCGTGCACGCCGACCGAGGGGCCGGTCGATCCGACGAATACCGGGGCGTTGGTCGTGTTGGTCAGCACGTAGTTGACGTAGACGACCGGTGAGCCGGCTGGCCACAGGTTCTGCTTGGTGTCACGGTCGGAGTAGAACGAGTCTCTGGTGGCGGTGGTGCGGCCGACCTCGTACAGGTCCAGGCGCAGCCCGTCCTTCTCGAAGGTGAGGAACGGGGTTCCCTCAAGGGTGAACGGTGGGGTCCACTCTGCGGCGCCGCCCGACGGGACGCCCTGAGTGGGCGGCGGCGTCTGCGTCTTCTCGGCGGCCCCAGGGGACGTGTCGGCGTCCTTCGCCGCTGGTGAGCCGCAGCCCACGAGCGTGCTGGCCAATAATAGGCAACCCAAGACGGCGCCCGCCGCAGTGCGATTCATGTCGCGCTCCTGTTTCTCGTGGAAAAGTGCCGAGACGCACTCGCGCGGACAACGCGAAACACAGGCTTGCGCCCCAGCTTGTTGGACGATAGCACACAGGCGCCACAGCCGTGTGTACCTCGTTCGGGGAACGCAGCGGGCGAAAAACGCGCCGGTCGTCGACGTTATCGCCCCGCCTGGCGGCCCGCCAAAGCAAGGCGAAAGCGAGGGTTCGATCCCTTGCCTTCTCGTGGATGCCTTGCGGTCGCCGCACCCTGGCAGGTCAGCGCAGGTTTGGGCGCAGGTCGTCGACGTGGATGAGGAAGTCGGACTCGTCGACGACCTCCCCGTCGAACGCACCCCACAACGCCACGACCACGGCGTTGAGGACCGGGACCGCCCGTCCCCGGGCCACCCGGTGCGCCGCCGACGGCCGCTCTTGGTACAGCTCGTCAGCGTCACGAGGGTGCCAACGCACACGCAGCGCGGTCACCCCGGCCGAGGCCCACGCGGCTGCGCGCAGCACCGTCGGAGGTTCGCCCAGCGGCTCAGGCACCACCTCGATCGTGCCGTCCATACCCAGGTCGACCTCGATACCGAACAGGTCCGGCTCGTCGACCAGGTCGTGGTACGCATCAGCCTCGGCGCGCAGGGCCTGGCGACGACGCTCGTCGTCGTTGTGCCGCGCCAGCGGGTCGTGCACCCCCTGGGCCGCACGATCCAGCGGACGGTTGTCACGCACGTGCCAGCCCGGGTCGTCCAGCACGCCAGGAGCCCCGGTGGTGTGAGGGTCGAACGACCACGAGTGGTCGTGGCCGTCACCAGCCAGGCGCGCACGCGGGGCGGCACGGCGCACATGGGCGAGCACCTCCTGCGCCGAGGGCCACCGGGTCGTGAGCAACGTCAGGTCGACAGCACCCTCAGGGTCAGGTGCGAGCACAGCCCCGGTGTCGTTGACCCGCACCGCACCACCAAGACGCCGGGCCACCGCGATGAGCCACAGCACGGCCCGCTCCTCCTCGCGGACCGGCAGCCCCGCAGGGAACCCGCGGGCCAGGCCCTCACGGTCACCGGTGCCGGGAAACGGCGGGTCGCCGCGCTCACTGGGACCGTCAACCACCCAGGCGGTCTCCAGCGCCGCCGGCAGACCCAACGCCACGGCGCTGGTCCGGGTCAGCGCGAAAGGCCCGACGAGGGTCGTGCGCCGGCCCAGCCGCAGCCGTGGCATCGCCACGGTGACCTTGCCGATGCCCAGAGCCGCCGACACCGCCGGCAACACACCCGTCCGCGGTTTGTCCTCAGGGGTCTGCCGTTCCCATGTGGCCCGGCCGAACCGGGACACCGCCAGCACCTCCAGCTCTTCAGGCACGACGTTCGCCGGCAGGGCGAGCAGGTGGTGGGTGCGCACAGCCGGGTCGTCAGGGTCCAGCGGCGGAAGCTTGGCCATCATCACACCTGCGTCCTGTGGAAGCTCTGCCACGACCGCGACGCCGTCGGCCCACGCTGGCCCTGGTACCGCGACCCGTACTGCGCCGACCCGTAGGCGTGCTCAGCCGCCGAGGTCAACCGGAAGAAACACAGCTGGCCAACTTTCATCCCCGGCCACAGCAAGATCGGCAACGTCGCGACGTTCGACAGCTCCAACGTCACGTGCCCGGTGAACCCCGGGTCGATGAACCCGGCCGTCGAGTGCGTCAACAACCCCAACCGCCCCAACGACGACTTGCCCTCCAACCGGGCCGACAAGTCGTCGGGCAACGTCACCTGCTCATAGGTCGACCCCAGCACGAACTCCCCCGGGTGCAGCACGAACGGCTCGTCGGGGTCAGCCTCGACCAGGTGCGTGAGGTCAGGCTGCTGCGCAGCAGGGTCGATGACCGCGTACCGGTGGTTGTCGAACAACCGGAAATACTTGTCCAGCCGCACGTCCACGCTCGAGGGCTGGACCATGTCCGGGTCGTACGGGTCGAGCACGACGCGCCCAGCGTCGACCTCGGCGCGGATGTCGCGGTCAGAGAGCAGCACACAGCAACCGTAGTGCCCCGCACCAGCGCGTGGTGCACGTTCCAGACACCCACCACCGCCCCAGCACCCGATTGGTGTCGAACCCCCCGCCCGAAGTGGGTATGCTGGCCGAGCCGTGACGCCGCCAGGCGTCCCACGCGGGTGTAGTTCAATGGTAGAACTTCAGCTTCCCAAGCTGAGAGCGCGGGTTCGATTCCCGTCACCCGCTCCACAGCGAAACAGCACGTCAGAGGTCCAGCCCCACGCAAGCCTGGCTCGCTGGTTCCCAGCCATCGTGCGCCGGCCCCGCACACACGCTGCCAGATGCGACCTGGGACACCAGATGCGACGTTCTGATGTCGCATCTGGTGTCCCAGGTCGCACCTGGCGGAGCAGCCGTGACAGGGAGGACTGCGCCGCCGTCCCGGGCTGGGTAGTCGGCGTGGGGACTGATAGGGAAAGATCGTGCCCATGGCCCGACCGCCACAACCAGATCCGTCACGGCTGACGCCGTTCTTAGCGCACCCGGCGGTTGTCGGCCTGATCCCGGGGTTGCCGGACCTTGTTCCGGTGACGGCGGTGTCGTGGGCCAAGGCGACCGGGGCGCCGCTGTACTTCGCCTACGTCGACCCGATGCGGTACACGGTCGCCGAGCTGCCCGACGGGACGGTGCGGCACGCCGATATCGACCCGGACGTCGACAACGACTGGCAGGCGCGGGCCGCAGAGTTCGAGGGGTACCTGCACAACCTGGTCGACCCCGAGGTCACCTGGCACTTCCGGTACCTGGCGGGGCGGCCTGACCGGTCGCTGACCCACCTCGCGCGGGCTGTGGACGCCTCGGTCATCATCGTGGGCACCAGCACCCCGGGGCTGCGCAGCGGGTTGCGACGGCTGGTCAACGGGTCAGTCGCCACGCACCTGAGCCACCACCAGCACCGGCCGGTGCTCGTCGTCCCGCTGCGGGTCGTGGACTGGAAAGACCAGATCGAGTAGCCCGTCACCGTGCTCGGGTGGGCTGGAAGGACCAGACCGAACCCAGGGCGCCCCAGAAATATCCCACGAATTCTGCCTGACGGCTCGGGCGTGCCCGTGGCGACCGGGGCCATCGGCGGGGCGACCGACACTTTCTCAGCACTCGAGAACGGCGGTGTCTACCAGGTGGGCACCGACAGCGGAAATCGGTTGGCCCTGGCGGCCACCGGGGCAAGCCTGGACACGGTCCTCACCCCTGCCGCCTCGACGCGCTCGACGACCATCTGGTCCGCGGTTGCCAGACCATCACCGGCGAGCCTGGTTGCGCCCTGCCGGGCACCTGCGCACCGTGCGTCACCGTCGCGCCCACGCGCAGCCTCGACGACGCGCCGGACAGCACCGGCAGCTCGCTGACCTGGCCTGGTCGTACAGCACCGACCACGGTGTGCTCATGGCACCGGGCCGCGAGCAGCGCCGGACGTCGTCGGTCCAGCACATGGGCGCCGACGCCGACGTGCGCGTCGAGGTGGTCGCCGAGCCGGTGGCCGACCTCACCGGCTGACCAGGCCGGCTGCCGCGCGCTGGCAAATTCATCACATCAATAACCGCAGTCCTTGCCCCGGCTCCACGTCGCGCTTTACGCCCAGGCTCGATACGGTCGAGCCGGACAGTTTACGCAGGGCACGACCAGGAGACAGCCAGGGAGGTGCGTCATGTCCGAGCCGGACGCCCCGGCGCGCCCCCGGCGCCCCCGCCACCGCCTGCCTGAGGACGTCTTGCGCCTGCAGCAGGCGCTGCTGCCGACGACCGTGCCGTTGCTGCCCCGCGCCGACCTCGCGGCGGCGTACCTGCCGGCCGCTGACCCGGCCAACGTCGGCGGGGACTGGTTCGACGCGGCGTCGCTGCCTGACGGCCGGCTCGTGCTCAGCGTCGGAGAGGTCATCGGCGGCGGGCTGGAGTCTGTGGCGACGATGGGCCAGATCCGCGCGGTGCTCTCAGCCCGGCTCCACGAGGGCGGGTCGCTGCTGGAGTCGATCCGCACGGTCGAGGCCCTGGCCGCACGCCACCCGGCGGCGTTCGCCACGACGTTGTGCGTCGCCTCGCTCAACCTCGCGACCGGGGTGCTGGCCTACGCCACCCGCGGGCACCCGGCCCCCGTGGTCATCGGACGCACCGGGGCGCGGTTGCTGCCGGCCACCGGTGACGGGCCGCTGGGCACGCGCACACGTGACCGGTCGGCATCGACGCGCCTGAGCCCAGAAGACCTCGTCTTGCTGTTCACCGACGGGATGCTGCGCGGCATCGACGACCGTCCCGCCCTTGCCCTGGAACGGGTGCGCTCGGCGGCCGGCACCTTGGGCGCAGACCGGTCTGGGTCACCGGTCGTGCGGTTGTGCGAAGAGCTGCCCACCGAGCTGGGCAGCCCCGCGGACGACTCGATCGTCTTGGGGATGCAGTACCGGGCGGCCCCGGCGGCGCTGGACCTGGAGTTCCACGCCGACGTCGAACGTCTGGCCGGGGTACGTGCGGCGGTCGACGACTGGGCCGAAGACATCGGGTTGGCCTCCGACGACCGGCGCCGGGTGCTGCTGGGGGTGTCCGAGCTCGTCGCGAACGCTGTCGAGCACGCCTACGCCGGGCAGCGCCCCGGGCCCGTGCGGGTCCACGCCGAGCTCACCGAAGACGCGTCGGTGCTCGCGACCGTCGCCGACGACGGCCGGTGGCGTGAACCGACCCGCCACCCTGGCGACCGTGGCCGGGGCCTGTCGATGAGCGCCGCCCTGGGCCTGCGTGTGGAGATCGAGGCCCGCGACGACGGGACCCTGGCGACCGTGGAGTCCCCCGCGCGCCGTCCGCTGCGCCTGCTGTCCGGTGAGGCCACCCCCACCGAAGACCCCGGTGCGGGCACACGGTTGACGATCGTCACCTCCGACCGCGTCACCGTCAAAGCCGTCGGACCGTTGTCGGCCCGCCACCGCGCCGCCCAGCTCGAGGCCGAGGTGCGCCGCGTCGCCCGCAACGGCCTGGTCCCAGTCGACGTCGACCTGCGCGAGGCGACGAGCCTGTCAGGGACCGGGGTCGCCGCGATCGAGGCCCTGCTCGGCCCTGACGGCCCCGGTGACGTGCGGATCATCGCCGACTCGTCCTCGGCGGTCGGGGACATGCTCGCCCTGGCCGGCACACCGTTCGCCGGTGAACCAGCGCGCCGCGGCGGGCGTCGCAGCGCAGCCCCAGAAGTCCGCTCACGCCAGCCCGCCCCCGAGCTGTCGCTAGAACCCACGCACCCACGGGGGCTGCCCTACCGCGACGGCGGTGGGTGACGGTCGCGGTAGCGACGGTCACGCCGACGCTCGCCGGGGGGCACATCGACCCGGGAGGTTGGCGCTGGTGGGCTCGCGGGGACCTGCGGGGTCCACGGGACCACTGGGATCGGCCCGAAGTCGTCTGGTGCTGACGCCGGGTGGGGCACCAGGGCCACTGGTGTGGCCTTGTGGGTGCGTTTGGCTGTGTAGAGGGCTTCGTCCGCCCCAGCGAGCAGGTCGTCGGCGCTCATCTGCGCCCTGAGCTCGCACACCCCGACGCTCACAGTGACCGTCAGCGGTTCTGGGCGGGTGGAGAACTGCAGCTCGGCGCACCTGGCTGCAGCGCGGTCGGCGACGGCGCGGGCGGCGCGGGCGTCCATCCCCGGGAGCATGACCGCGAACTCGTCACCGCCCATACGGACAAGCTCGGCGTCGGCGGGCAGCGACGCGCACGTCTCGTCAGCGACCCCGACGAGCACCCTGTCGCCCATCGCGTGGCCGTAGGTGTCGTTGACGTGCTTGAACCGGTCGACGTCGAGCATGACGACCGACAGCGGGAACCGGCCCCGGGCCCGGCCGACGAGCCCAGGCAGGTGCGACTCGAGGTAGCGGCGGTTGCGTGCACCGGTCATCGCGTCGCGCGAGGCCACGTCCCGCAGGTGCTCGCGGGCACGTGCGAACTCGGTGATCTCCCGCGCGGTGACCACGACCGTCAACGCCCGTCCCGGTTCGTCGAGCCTGTTGGCGATGAGCTCGACGACACGTCCGCCTGTGGTGCGCACCTCGGTGGACATCCCAGGTTCAGGGACGGGGCCCAGGCGCGCCTGGTCGTAGGTCTGCCACGACCGCAGGCCACCGGCGAGCAGGTCCCAGGCGGCAGCGTTGGCCGACAGCACCTCGCCTGACTCGGTGAGCACCACGACCCCTTCGCCGATACCGGCGAGGACCCGCTGGACCGTGATCGGCAGCTGGGCCAGCCCGGGCCGGCGCGCCGCTGCGACCAGCCAGCACGAGGTGGTCGCGGCGAGCAGCGTCGGGGTCCAGGTCACCTCCCCGCGCCCAGAGATGTACGCGACCCACGGCACGACCGATGGCACATAGCTCGCGACGACCGCGACGAGCAGCCGGCGTTGTCCCGGCGTCGTGGCAGACCCGACGACGAGCAGCACCGCCAGAGCCACAGCCACGACGAGCACCCCGACCAGCGCCATGATCAAGAACACCGGGGCGTCGCCCAGACCGGTCCCGGCGGACTCGTCGACGACGTAGTCACGTGTGGCCGGGACGAACACCACCGCGACGGTCAGCAGCGCCGGCAACCACCCGACCAGCAGCAGACGCCGCGTGGCCAGGTGCGTCCAGCCGCTGACCCGCAGGGCCAGCCACACCACGACGCTGATCGCCGACCACCCGCCGAGCACCTGGGCGGTGTGCACCAGCAGCGGGTCGGGCGCCAACGCCACCGCGAGCGTCCAGGCGGTGACGCTCGTCGCCAAGACCGCCGACGGCACCGCCAGGACCCGCGGCAGCCGTCGTGCGGTGAGCACGAGCACGACCGCCGCGGCGAGCGCGACGAGGACTGCGACGGTGTTCGACACCACGGTCACAGGCTTGCCCCCACACCCACCGGGTCGACCCGCACCCGGTTGCGTCCGGCGACCTTCGCCGCGTACAGGGCGCTGTCAGCCGCGGACAACAACCCTGCGGCGTCCATCCCCGGGCCGAGCTGGGCGATCCCGATGCTCAACGTCACTGGCGGGTGGTCGCCGGGACGGGGCAGACCGGTGGCTGCCACACGCCACAGCTGCCCACGCAGCTCGGCGGTGTCAGCGTCGGTGTCGTCGAGCACGACGAGGAACTCGTCACCGCCGACCCGGACCGCCAGGTCGTCACCATCAGAGAGCACCCGTGCGACAGCGACGATCACCTGGTCGCCCACCGGGTGCCCGTACTGGTCGTTGAGGGTTTTCAGGTGGTCCAGGTCGACCATGGCGATGCTCAGCGGCCGTCCGGTGCGGTGCGCGTCATCGATCTGCACAGGAAGCCTGTGGTCGAGGTAGCGCCGGTTGCGCAACCCCGTCAGCGCATCGCGGGCGACCTGGTCAGACAGCTCGGTGCGCATCTTCTCCAGGTCGGTGACGTCACGGGCTGACAGCACCCGTGCCACGGCGACGCTTCCGTCGCGCACAGTCGTCGTGCGGACCTGGAGCACCGCCCCGCGGATCGACACGCTGCGCTCACCGTCGCGGTACAGCGCAGGGGCCAGGGCAGGGTCGAGGGCACGTGGGTCGTCGTCGGCGACGAGCCACGTGCGGCCCACCGTGTTGTGGTCGATGACCGTCCCGTCCAGGCCGACGAGCACGAGCCCGTCAGAGACCAGGTCGAGCAAGGTCGAGGTCCCCGCGGGCAGCGGCACCATCTCGTGCGACCAGCGCCCGGCGACCAGGCCCAGCCCGACGAGCACCAGCGGTGACCACGCGAACCAGGCAGCGTTGGGCAAGAACGCCACGACGGGCACCCCGACGACCCCGACGACGCTGACGACCGCGTGCCACACCACGTCGTGGCGCAACGGCCCCACGGCCTGCCCAGTCTCGACGACCGTCACCGCTGCCGCTGCGCACACCCCCATCGCCACCCAGGCTCCGGCGACCCACAGCAACGGGCCGACCTGCCGGTCCGCGCCGGTGTCGGCGACGACCAGACCCGCGGTCGTCGAGACCTGGCCGAGCACCGCCACACCGACCGGCACTGCTGCGAACACCACGACGACCGACGCCCGCGCCCAGTGCCGCAACCCGACCTGTGTGAACATCCACCCGCAGGTGCCCACCGCTGCGGCGCTCACCGGCACGAGCACGAGCGAGGCTGCTGACCACCACCGGCCGGCTTCGACGCCCGCAGCGCCGGCGACCCAGGCACCCAGACCCACCAGCTCCAGGGCGCGCCACACACGCGGGGGGGCGCGGTGGCGCCACTGCCGTACCGCCATCACACCTGTGACGGCGACGGCGACCGCGCTCACCCCGACGAGCGCCCAGGTCGTGCCAGGCATACTGCTCCTCGGATCGGTATCCCCAGCCTCATCGGCACCCAGGCAGGTCGTGTTACGAAAGTCCCGCTGCGCCAGCACGCGCACGCGCGCGGTCGCGATGGTCGGTGGTGCCCTCAGGCGGCACCATGGCAGCACATGGGTGCACCGCAGCGAGCCGTGCGCTGTGGCCGCGCTCGTGCGCGCAGCGTGTCGTGCAGGTCCACGCAGGGGGCGGTCAGCCCCTGGGCGTCACTGGTCGGGTGCCTCTGGCCCTGGGTCGGCTGGTTCGGCGGGCTGCTCGGCGGGCTGCTCGGCGGGCTGCTCGGCGGGCTGCTCGGCCGCGACCGGGTCGGCTTTGGCGCGGCGGCTGACCTTCTTCGTCGCGTCTTTGGCCTTGTCGGAGATCTCCTCGATCTTGTCGGAGATCTCTTCGCGTGCCTCAGCGAGCTTCTCGCCTGCTTTGCGCGTGGCCTGGCGGCTCTTGGCCACGGCGCTGCCGGCGGCCTCGCCCACAGCGTCAGCAGCGTCGCCGACCTTGTCTTCCAGACCGG
>WRCL01000007.1 GCA_009783975.1 Micrococcales bacterium | reverse complement strand
CCACACACGAAGCTTGCACCACCAGCAGACCCCACACCGGCGACACGCCGGACAACCCTCAACTCGGGCCGACCAGACTCCGACCAAGACCCTGAATAGTCACCGCCATCTACCCATCGAACTCGACTTTCCGCGCGCTGCGCTTTCCGTCAGGACACCGGGGCTCAGCTGAGTCTCGCGACCCCCGCGGGCGCCGCCAGCTCAGCACGCCTGGCGCCCACACACCGGCGGCCGAACCGGCTCCCACCAGCGCGGACCTGGCCACCCCGCGCGTCGTCGTGCAGTGGGTCCACACCACGTGGACGAAGGCGTCGCGCGGAGCGCCCGGCGCGACGGCCCGCAACGCCGTCCCACAGGGTCTGGAGCTGCCCGAGTACGGCGCGGCGTTCGCACCACCGCATTGGCAGTAATATGGGACCCGGAACGATCGAGTTCGACAGTTTGGCGGCGAGTTCGACAATTTGACGCTGAGTTCGACAGCTAAACTGTCGAAGTCGCCACAAAATTGTCGAACTCGCCGCCAACCTGTCGAACTCGATCTGGGTGCCGGGGATCACATGCACCCAACAGCCAGTGACGGGTTCAGCTGCCTGTGGTCGACGCCGCCTGGGTCGACAAGACCTTGGAGCACGCCGCCGGCGCCGCCCGTGACCCGCGCAGTGTCGGCGAGCTGCGTGCTGACAGCATGGTCGACGTCCTGACCGGCGACGCCCAGGTCAGCACCCACCCGGCCCAGGTCCGAAGGGCCCCTGGTTGTCGACCATGTCGTCGTGCATGTGCCACCGGGCGCCACCGAAGGACAGGTCCCAGCCGGGCCAGTACTGGCGGCATCCCTCCCGCTCTCACAGGCACAGAGGCATCGCCTGCGGTTCAGGCACCTCGGCGAAAAACGCGCGAGCGGAGTCACGCACGGAACCGACGACGTCCGCGACGCGCGATTCATGGGACGTCCTGCGACGGGGGCGGCCACGGTGACGCGTCAGGCGCCTTCGCCCAGACAGCCGACCATTGTCGCCCGGCTTTGATGGACAAGTGTCGGCAACAGAGCCGACGTGCTGGAAGAGCGGCGGAAAAACTCCACCCGACGTCAGCGAAGACGAGGCGTTCGGCCCACGGTGCGCGCGACGCTGAGCGATATCCTGACCGGTAAGACAGGTACTCGACCGGTGAGGTGAGCAACGTGGTGACGACAAGGCGACAGATCGTGTCAGCGAGTGTGGCAGCAAGGGTGACGAACGCAGGCACGAACGTCGGATCGACGGTGACGATCCACAACACCGGCAACCAGGCTGCGTCCGCGGGCGCCGCGGCGCACGCGAACCTTCAGTCCAACGGCAACTCCAGGGCCGCGTCGTGGCACTGGACCGTGGACAACACCGAAGCCGTGCAGAGCTTCGAGCACACAGCCAGGTGCTGGCACGCCGGGAACGGGACCGGGAACAACACGTCCATCGCCATCGAGGTCGCGATGAACATGACCGGTGCGGGCTGGGCCGCGGCCGCCGAGAACGCCACACAGCTCGCCGCGATGATCCTCAAACAGCGTGGTCTGGGCACGGCCGCCCTGCGCCAGCACGCCAACTGGATGGCGAAGAACTGCCCCGAGTGGATCCGCGCCGGCAAAGACGGGTACTCCTGGGACTGGTTCGTGCGGCGCACAGCCACGCACCTGGGCGGCACGGCTGTGCTGCCACCAGCAGCAGGAGGCACCCCGACGCTGCACGCGATGGGCTGGCGCACCCTGTACGCCGGCCTGGCCGGCAACGACGTGCGGGCCCTGCAGAACTGGCTCATCGAAGCGGGGTACAGCGTCGGGGCAGCCGGCGCCGACGGGTCGTTCGGGCCTGCGACGAACAACGCCGTCATCGCCTACCAGCGGGCCGCCGGGATCGCCGCCGACGGGTACGTGGGACCAGACACACAAACAGCCATGCGCGCTGGCCTGGCCATCGTCACACCTGGGGAGCCGGTCGCTCCAGGTGTGGGCGAGCTCGTCGCCGACGGGTGGTGGGGGCCGGAGACCACCGGCCGCGCGCAGCAGGTCATGGGCACACCCATCGACCGCATCATCTCAAGCCAGTGGCAAGGGGTCCGCGGTGCGCACCCGGGCCTCGTCGGCGGGTGGGAGTGGGTGCAGAACCCCACGGGCTCGACGCTCATCCGTGCGGTCCAGGTGCGGCTGAACACCGAACGCGGCGCGGGGCTGACCGAGGACGGTATCTGGGGCCGCAACACAGCGGTCGCCCTCCAGACCGCCCTGGGGACCACCGCTGACGGGGTGGTGCCGGGGCCGTCACCGATGGTCGTCGCGCTTCAGACGAACCTCAACGACGGGGCGTTGTTCTGATCGGGTGCTTTGGGGCGGATCTTTGGTCGGGGCGGATCCGCGGGTTGGGGTGCCTGTCCGCCGCGCTGTCCCCCGGCCGGCTGATGCCGGCCTTCCTGCCAGACCCAATGCCAGCGCCGCGGACAGGCACCCCAACCCGCTCGTGTAAGTCCGCACCCGGGTGGCGGGATGGGTCTTTTGGACGGCTCGTCCGGCTGCGCCGGACATTGCCGACATCGCTGCCGTCGGGAACAGCTGACCTTCGTTCGGCCCCCGCTTCCGACACGTTGGGGGTCCATTTCGAGTTCGATGGGTAGATAGCGGGTTCGACGACGTCACCGTGGAAACGTCGAGCTCGCGCCTGGCGGAAGGCGGTTCACAGCAGGAAGATCGGGAGGGTTCCTGGGTTGCGGGCGTGGACGATGACGAGGAAGACGATCATGTCGAAGATGAGGTGGACGGTCAGGACGTAGGCCAGGGCGCGGGTGCGGCCGAACAGCCAGCCTTGCAACAGGGCGAACGGGATGGTCAGCGCTGGGCCCCAGGCCTGGTAGCCCAGCTCCCACAAGAACGCGACGAAGACGACCGTCTGCAAGATGTTCGCCTGCCACACCGGGAAGTGACGTTTGTACAGGGCGAAGACAGTGCAGATGAAGAACAGCTCGTCCCAGGTTCCAACCGCGTTGACCCCGACGAACAACCGCCCGACCTCGTGCCACTCGTGGACCGCCGGCCAGTTCTCGTACACCCCTGAGCTGATGAAGTAGAACGGCAGCAGCAACCAACCCGCCACGACGACAACCCCGAGGTACCCCCACTGCAGCCGGCTCCACGGCCACCGCCCGCGCCACGGGAAACGCACCTGCGTGTCACCGAACACGTACCGCGACAGCACGTACGGCACGGTCACGGCAGCAGCGAAAACCCCGCCGAGCAGGAAGTAGTTCCCCCAGGAGATGTCAGCGACCACCGACACTGACGACACGATCGCCAGCCCCGCGGCGATCACCGTGATGTCGCGGCCCAGGTCGGCCGTGCGACCGCGCCGGTCGAGGCACCAAGCGACAACGACCGCCAGGCCCAGCAGCACCAGTCCCGCCCCGACCAGCCGGAACGGAAACGCCAGGACCGCCGCCACACCGACGACCAGCGCAGGGACCAGACCAGGCGACCACGGCTCCAGGCGGACCAGTCCCCCGAGGGCGTCAGCCGAGCGCGGCGTCCCAGATCGTCGTACGGCACTGGACCAGGCTCGCAAGATACTGTCCATCGGCGTCCAGACGTTCGGCAGGCTCGGTCATCCAGACTATTGCGCCGTGGCTGTGCCGTACAGGGGTCGTCGTCGCTGCGGTCCACGCCGAACACGCGGCACCCATGGTCGCCAACAGCCCGATGAGTGTGGTCAGGATCCGCGCCGGTCCTGTCGCTGGCGGGCACTTGGGAGGCGTCTTCGTGCACGATTCGCTGCCAATAGGGCATCAGAAGTGATCGAGTTATGACATGTCCACGCACAGCGGAGCCCTCGCCCGCGACGTCCTGCGGGACCTCGCGCAGACCCAGAACGGCCTGGTCACCCGCCAGCAGGCGATCCGCACTCTGAGCGTGACGGCAGCTGCAGTGGACAACCTGGTCGCTCGCGGCGCGCTGGAGAGAGTTGCACACGGCATCTACCGATACCCGTACCTGCCGGGAGTTGAGGACGAACAATTGCAGGTCGCCCTCCTACGGACCGGTCCAACCCCGACGCGGCGCTGAGCCACGAGACTGTCTCCATCGTCATGAAGCATCGAGGTCAACGGTTTGCGTCGAGGTCCACGTAAAGACACGTTGACCTCGATGCGAACCGTTGACCTCGATGAGGCTAGCCTATGTCTTGCCTGGTCAGGCTCGACCCAGATTCGGCCACTCCAGCGCGCGCGTTGACGGCAGGGCTCTGACCTGGCAAGACATAGGAACCGTCCCCACTGTCTTCAGTGTGGGTGGTTGGGGCGAGGATGGGGGTATGGGATACCTCGTCGTTGGTGTGGTGGTCGGGCTCGGGTTTGGGTTGGTGGTCGGGTGGCTGACGGGCGGACGGCGGACGCTGGCGCAGCTGCGTGACGCCCAGGTGCAGGCGCAGGCGGCGCAGGCGCGGCTGGACGCACTGTCGCAGTCGGACGCCGACCGGGCTGGGGCCCTGGCTGCCGAGGCGTTGGCGCAGTCGTCGGACCGGCTCGCCGCGCAGTTCGTCGCTGAGCAACGCTCTGTGGCGGGGCAGCAGGCCGCGCGGGACACGGCGTTCCGTGAGGTGCTCGAACCGTTGGCACGGACGTTGGACGAGGTGCGCCGGACGTTGGCGACCACCGAACAGGCGCGGGCTGAGGGGCAGGCGCTGCTGGGGGCACAGGTGCGGACCATGCGCGAAGAGGCGTCGGGGTTGCGGTACGAGACGGGCCAGCTGGTCACGGCGCTGCGCGGGTCGCAGGTCCGCGGACGCTGGGGTGAGGTGCAGCTGCGGCGGGTCGTCGAGGCTGCGGGGATGGTCGACCGGGTGGACTTCGCCGAACAGAGCACGACGCGCACCGACGACGGGGCGCTGCGGCCGGACATGGTCGTGCACCTGGCTGGGGGCAAACACGTCGTCGTCGACGCCAAAGCGCCGTTCATGGGGTTCTTGGCCGCGGCCCAGGCCGAAGACCCTGACGAGCGGGCCGCCGGGTACGCCGCGCACGCCCGGCAGGTGCGGACCCACGTCGACGCGCTCGCCGCCAAGCAGTACTGGGAGCAGTTCTCCCCCGCGCCGGAGTTCGTCGTGATGTTCGTGCCCGTCGAGTCGTTCTGGTCGGTGGCGCTGGACGCCGACCCGGGGCTGGTCGAGCACGCCTTCGACGCGCGGGTCGTCGTGGCCACGCCGGTGACGCTGCTGGCCTTGCTGCGCACCGTCGCCTACGCATGGCGCCAAGACGCCCTGGCTGACAACGCCCAGGTGGTGCTCAACCTGGGCCGTGAGCTGCACGGACGCCTGGCGACCATGGGTGGGCACATGTCGCGGCTGGGGCGGGCACTGGAGTCAGCGGGGGCTGCGTACAACCAGACGGTCGCGTCGTTGGAGACCCGGGTGCTCGTCTCGGCACGGCGGTTCCGCGACCTGGGCGTCGTCGACGACGACCTGCTCACACCTGACCTGGTTGACCCGCGGGTCTGCGCGGTCGGCGCCGACGAGCTGGTCGACCGGGGCGGTTGACCGACGCACAGACTACTAGGCTGGCTCGGCAGGCCCAGGTCGGCGACCCGGCCCATCACGGGTCAACGGTGCAGGTCGCCGTACCAGACGTCGAGTTCGTGTAGTACACGGTCCACGTGCCGGCGGACGTCGCGGTCCACAGACCCCCCGGGGATGTGGCGACCACCTGCCAGGTGCCGTAGAAATGCGCCGTCTCGTACAAGCTGTATGTGCCCACACCCCAGCTGGCGTTGGTGTTGGTGGTCGTCACCGGCGCGCCGGGCGCCAGGCTCGTCGCCCAGTACGAGTTCCCGGTCACCGCGGGGCTGGCCGGGTCGAGCTCGACCGACACGGTCGACGAGCTGCCCGACGGCACTTGCCACGACGCGACAGTGTTGTTGCCCCACTGCGGGTCAGGGCACGCCACGTCGGTCAGCGCCCAGGTGGTGAACGGTCCGCTCGTGATCGTCCCGGTGTCAGTCCAGTACGCCTGTGCCGGCGGCGCGCTGAGCCCAGCCCCGACAACCGCACCGGCGAGCAGCGCCGATCCGAGCACCACCCGCCAGGCGCCGGGGCACCCGACGCCCGTGGGCGAACCAACCCCGCGGTGATGGTGAGCGCCACAGTCTCCGGCTCCGGTGCGCGGTGGGGCGTCCATCAGGGCACCTGCGTCGCGGTGAGGGTGAGCGTCACCGTCGCGGCGGTCCCTTGGACCGACGCCGGAGCGTTGGTGCCCAAGGTGACCACGACGCACACGTCCACGCTTGCGCCGGCGGCGACCGTCGGCGACGTCGTCGTCCCACCGCTGCACGTGTTTCCGCTGGTGGTGGCGCCGTACCAGGCAGTGGTGCCAATCCATGGTCCCAGGGGACCGTCGGCGCTGCCGGTGAGGGCGACCGTGAACGCCGCGGTCCCAGCGTTGTTGACCGTGAACTTCGCCGATGTGTGTGCGCCCGGGTCGGCGTCGGCCAGTGTCAGACCCGGCAGCGCAGCGGTGCCCCCCGGTCCGGCGAGGTCACCGTCGGTACCTGAGACCTGCATGTCCAGCGTCCCGGACGTCACTGCGGCGGTGCCCGTCGCGGTTGCCTGCAGGGCCCAGCTTGCCCATGCGGCCGTGCCGCACAGCGCCGCACCCACGACCAAGGCGCCGACGACGACGAGCCGGCGCAGCGAACGAACGCGCTCCTCACCCATGAGGGCCTCCCGGCCGGGCCCGGCGTTGCGCCAACGAGGCCACACCCGTCCCGGCGAGCAGGACTGTGACGATGACGAGCACGACGGTCACGACGGTGGCACCAGTGTCCGCCAGCCTGGGGGCTGCCCCATCCGAGTGCGGTGGTGCGGCAGTCTTTGTGGGGGTCTGCACCGGGATGAGGGTTGCCTGGGCTGTGTGGGTCGGGCGCGGGGTCGACGGTCGGGCTGTGGGCGCAGGCGGGGCGGGCTCGGCGGTGCCTGGACCTGCCGGACCCGGCGTGGTCGTGCCTGGTCCCGGGGCAGTGGGATGCGACGTCTTGCCGGGCCCCGGCGTTGTGGGCTGCGCAGTCTTGCCCGGACCCGAGGGCCGCGCTGCCGTCCCAGGGCTGGTGGGCGTGGCTGTTGAGGTTGTCGGTCGCGGCGTGGGCTCGTCGTCGTCGCAGCTGACGGTGACGACGATGACCAGCGGGACCGACGCGCCCTGCGCGTCGTTGCCAGCACCTGGGGAGAAGGACAGCTCGACGTCAAGCTGGGCCACCTGCCCGAGCCTCAGGGTGAAGGTCGATGGCGACGTCGTCCACGTACCGGCGTCGACGCGGGTGCGTGCCCCCAGACCGTCGCCGAACCCCGGTGCGTCAGGGGACCCGAACCTCGCCTCGGCCTGCGCCGACCCCAGCGAGCACGTCGTGCGCACGTACAAGGTCGCGGTCACGACGTCTCCAGGCACCCACCAGCGAGTGGCGAACACGTCGGCCGCGAGGTGTTGGCCCCAGGTCAGCCCGTCAAGGCTGAGCTCGACCCGTCCAGGGTCGGTGACGACGGTGGGCGGCCCAGGCACGGTGTCAGGCTGCGCAAGGAGCAGCCCTGGGTTCGCAGCCTCCCGTGGTGCGTCGCGCTGACCAGGCAGGACACTAGGAACCGTCCCCACTGTCCTCACCGCTGGTGGGGCACCCATGAAGACCACCAGGCACAGCGCCACCGCCAGGCCCGGCGCCCCGGTCATGGCCAGCGCCCGAGGTCCTGGACAGGTGACCGGCTGGTATGGGCATGGCGTCGTTCGCGGCCGGTGAGCACCAGCTGCCAGGCCGCGTACCCGACGAGGAGCGCGGCGCACCCGATGGCGACCGTCTGGCGCTGCCCGGTGCCGACCATCGCACTGAGCCGGCCGAGGTACGGCACGTGGTACCACAGCACACCGTGCACCTGCTCAGGGCGGACGAGGGCTGCGTCGTTCACACCGTTCGCGTCACCACGGGTGGTGTAGGCGACCCGACCGTCGGTGTTCATCCCGACGCCCACGACCCGGTGCGTGACAACGCGGGCCTCGCCCGAGCTCTGCTGGTAGGTGATGACGTCGCCGATCGCGACATGCTTGGTGGGCCGCACGACTGCCAGGGACCCGACCGGCAGGCCCGGGGCCATCGAGGCGCTCGTCACCGTGTAGGTGGTGGCCCCGGCGAACCGGGGCACGACGACCCCCACCACGAGCGCGGCACCGGCCACCACCACGACGATGGTGGCCAGCGCCCGCGAGACGAACCTCAGTGTGTTGAGCACGTGATACCTCTGCTCACCCCATCGGGTCCATCTGCACGACGGTGATGACCACGTCGTCCAGCGTCGCGGTGAGGTTCTGCGTGTCGTTGCCCGGGTCGGTGTCGTCGCCGTACGGGAACGTCACCTGCACGTCGACGGTGAGGGTGTGCGGCCCGGACGTCAGCGCCACCCCGGTTGTCGGCACCGGTGAACCGTCGAGCGTGAAGGTGCTGTCGACGTTCGGTGCCAACGCAGCCTCGAGAAGGTTGTTCGCCGGGTCCGAGAACTGCGTGCTGTCGAGCTCGGCGCTCACCGCCAGGTGGTCACCTTCACCTTCGACCGTGAACTCGCACGAGGTCACGACGATGTCACCTGGGACGATCTGCACGACAGGACCACCACCGTCGGACGGGTCGTACTGCCAGGGGTCGCACGTTCCGTCGGTGAGCGACAGCTGTCCGGACGTCAACGAACCCCCCGTCGCTGTGCCTTGGTCGGTCCAGTACGCGACCGTCCCGATGCCACCAAGGAGCAGCACCGTCGCACCACCGGTCGCGATCGCGGCTTTTGTCAGACGTTCCATGATGCACCTCCGCGCACATTCACCCGCCCGGCCAGCGTAGATTTGTAGGATGACTGCGGCCACCTGGGGGTGCCTCCCGCCCCGTCGAATGGGTTTTCCACCCTTGCGACGTCGTGATCTCTGCCGACATTTCGGGTACCGATGCCCTGGTGTCCGCGGTGCAGTGACCAGCGAGTTCGCCCAGGACGATACCGCCGCCTAACCCATTCCGGTGAGAAACATACCGCTTTGCGCCCGCACCTGGACATTGCCGACAAACCCCGTCGAGCCAATCTCGGCGTATGGTGCTGCCAGAACACGACGTACGGCCGATGCGGTCGTCGCCAGCCGGTCGACGATAGCCTCACTGGAGGTGAGGGGCGACGACGCCGCGCCCACCGGGGGCCGCAGGCGTGCGTCGTGTGCTGGGCGCGCCATCACTCATTTCGCGCTTCCCCGCGATCGGCGATCGACAACCTCGTCGGGTCCGGTGACAGCGGCTGGTGCGTGCGGCACATGGTCGAGCGTTTGATGGCCCAGATGGGCGTCTTGCGATAGGTGTGGATCTCCACCCGAGACATGAGCGTGCGCACGACGGTAAGTTTGTTGGTGGAGCGCACGCGGAGGTGATGATGGCCACGACACCGGTCGGGTTTTCTGTGGCCGACGATGACCTGCCGTTGCTCGACGAGCTGGTGGAACGGTTCGGCGGTGGTGACCCCAACGTGTTTCTCCGGGCCGCGATGCGCCGGATGCACCACGACATGTTCGCCGATCGAATGCGCCAGCTGCAACAAGACATTCGCTCTGACCTGCGCGGACGTGTGATCGACCGGGATGAGGTCGCCCGGGCTGTGCGACAGTCGGCCGATGGCTGAGCGGCCGGCGGTCGTCTTCGACACCGACGTCTTTGTCAACGCGGTCGTCGGGCCGCCCACCGACTGGCCGCACCTGTCAGCGTTGTCGCCCAGCGCCAACCCCGACGCCGACTGCCTGTCGATCGCTTTCGACGGGGCCGGCCTGCGCCTGATGGTCTCGCGGTACATCTTGTCGAGCATCTCTGGGACGCTGCGCCACCTCGGCGTGGGCGCCGCGAACACCAAGACGACCATCTCGGCGGTGCTCGACGTCGTCAAGGCCTCCGGAGGCGCCGTCCTCGACCCTCCCCGGCACGTGTTCGACCTGCCCGACCACCACTGCAACCTGCTCATGGACCTGGCCGTCGCCGTGCACGCAACACTGGTCGTCACCGACGACGCCGACCTGAACTCGCTCAACGCGTGGCAGGGCATCCCGATCTTGCGCCTGCGCCCCCTGCACCGCCCCGAGGCCAAGCACCTGCGCTGAAGACAATGTGAAGACAATGGGGACGGTTCCTATGTCTTGCCTGGTCAGCGCAACTTCCTGCGAAGACACCCGCGAGACACTGCGGACGGTTCCTGTGTCCTGGCGCCCACGTCCCCATCGCGAAGCTCGTCGGGCCGGCGCGGACACTGGCGACGTGCAGGCCCCGGCTGGCCAGGTCGCTGCGTCGGCGCCGCAGGCGACGGGTCCGGCGCCAGCCCGGGGCGCGGACGACGCACGACGGTCGGCACGCACCCCAAGGGCCGTCAGGTGCGCGGCGATGACGGCCCGGACGTCGAACCCCTGCGCCCGGTCCAGCTGTCGCGCGGGCAGCTGTCACTCACCACGCTCGGCGTCCGTACACTGCGAGGGTGAACGAGGGCAAACGGGTGCTCGTGGCCGCGCCGCGCGGGTACTGCGCGGGGGTGGACCGCGCTGTCGTCGCGGTCGAACGGGCGCTGGAGCTGTACGGGCCGCCGGTGTACGTGCGCAAAGAGATCGTCCACAACCGGCACGTCGTGGCGACCCTGGCCGACCGTGGCGCGGTGTTCGTCGACGAGGTCGACGACGTGCCCACCGGGGCCCGGGTCGTGTTCTCCGCGCACGGGGTCTCCCCGGTCGTGCGCGCCCGGGCGGCTGCGCGGGGCCTGCGCACGATCGACGCCACCTGCCCGCTGGTCACCAAGGTCCACAAAGAGGCGCTGCGGTTCGCCAGCGAAGGTCTGGACATCTTGCTCATCGGCCACGCCGGGCACGAGGAGGTCGAAGGCACCCACGGTGAGGCCCCCGACCACGTCCAGGTCGTCGACACCCGCACCGCCGACGGCGTCGACGTCGTCGACCAGGTGCACGTGCGCGACCCGGACAAGGTCATCTGGATCTCGCAGACCACGTTGTCGGTCGACGAGACCACCGCAACCGTCCAGCGTCTGCGCGAACGTTTCCCGAACCTCGCCGACCCCCCGTCGGACGATATCTGCTACGCCACGCAGAACCGCCAGGTCGCTGTCAAGGCCATGGCACCGCGGTGCGACGTCGTCGTCGTCGTCGGGTCGGCGAACTCCTCGAACTCCGTCCGCCTCGTCGAGGTCGCCCGCGAGGCCGGCGCCCGCGCCTACCGCGTCGACACCGCCGACGAGGTCGACCCCGCCTGGCTGGCCGACGCGGCGACCGTCGGCGTCACCTCCGGCGCGTCGGTGCCCGACGTCCTGGTCACTGAGCTGCTCACCGCCCTGGCCGCCCACGGTTTTGCCACCGTCGAAGAGGTCCGCACCACCACCGAGTCCCTGCGCTTCGCCCTGCCCCACGAGCTACGCCCCGACCCACCACACCCGTGACCCAGCGCGGCCGAACCTGACCGGCCGTGAACCACCGTCCGCCTTCGCCCAACGAGCGGCACGGCCGGCATGTGTAGGAGCGGTCCGGACTCATGCCCTGCGTGCCCACCCAGGCGCCGCACGCGCGATACTCGGTGGATTAGTGTCCAGCTTCGTTGGTCCCGCCCGCCGACGAGTCTGGCGTTGCCCCGAAGAAGGCGACGATAGGTTCGTGGGGCTTACCCCATTCGAGCACTTCGGCAATGCATTCCTCATATCCCCGTCGCCGCCCCTCCCAGAACCCCCGCCGGAACGCTTCTGCGAATTCTGGGGGGACTTCCTCTTCGCCCGGCGCCACCGTCTCGGCCTGGGCCCTGCGTGCGGCGGCGACAGCGCGCCGAGCCTTCATGAGGCTCTGCTCGACCGACCACGCGGTGTCCGGGTTGGGGCGTCCCGCGTCAGTGTCCATTGCAGTCTCCTCAGCTCAGGCCTCGTCGAGGACCGCAGCCACGTCGTCCGGGGTGATCTCGAACAGGGACGCGACCTGCGCGGGGGGCATACCTTGTGACAGTGCCCGACGGATCCGTCGCATCCGTTCGGCAGCTGCGCCTTGCTGCAGGCCCTGCTGGATCCCTTCTTCCAGTCCTTGTTTGCGTCCGTGGGATTCGTAGGTGGCCTGGGCGCGCAGGTACCGCTCGTGGGTCAGGGCCTGGTCGCGGCGGGCGGGGTCGGCGGAGAACTCTGCGACCAGGTCCGCGGCCTGGCGCAGGTCAGGGTTGGCGTCGACGGCCATCTCGATCTCCTCCTCGTCCTTGGCGCTGATCAGGCGCAACCAGTCCCACAGGTCTGTGCCGTCGTCAGCGCCAAGCTTGGGTAGCTCCAGGGTACGTCGGTTCGGCAGGGCTTGGAAGTACACGCCGTTGTCCACGTCGTAGTCGTGGAACGTGTGCCGGTACGGTTCGTCGTCGAACAGGCAGAACCCGCACACGGCGACCATGAGCACCGGGCGCAGCTGGTCGTAGGGCGCCCCGGGGGCCAGCTGGGCGCAGGTCTGCTTGGCCTCGTAGAACTTCAACCGTTCACGCATCGCAGGGAACGGGGCCGCCTGGAGCTCGACGATGACTGAGCGCAGCTCGGCGGTGGTCACGTGCAGGTCGACGACTGCCTCTTTCTGCCCTGGGCCGAGCAGGTGCGGGCTGGGCAGGGCCAGGGCCGCCCACTCGGTGGTGGGCAGCTCAGGCAACGCTGTGGACAGGAACTGGCGCAGGACGTCCTTGTGGTGCGTGGTGCCGAACACCCACCGGAACGCCGCGTCGTAGTACAACGGCAGAACCTTGGGTTCGTCGTCGTGGTGTGGTGAGCTGCGCATCAGGCCCCCCGCTGTGCGGCCCTGGTTGGCCGCGGTTGTCAGTGTCGCGTCAGGCTATCAAACGGACGTTCGAGGGGACAAATCGCGCTCAGCAGCCGCTTGTGCCGGCCCATGTTCGTATGGGTGGTGCATCGCATCGCGACACTCGCCACGCACGTGTTGAGGTGGCTGTCAGCCGCGGGGGACCGGGGTGCCGACGATGGTGATCGTCTCGCCGAGGGTGAGCGAGGTGGGGCGGACCTTGTAGCGGCGGGCGATCTCGTCCAGGTCGAGGTCGACCAGGGTGCGTCCGTCGCCGGTGCGGACCGACACCAGCCCAGCGGGCAGACGGGTGAGCCTCTTGCGCACTTCGGGTGCCACGCGCTCGGACAGGTTGAGGCCCCGGGCTGAGGCGGCGATGACGAGGGTGAGCGTCGAGCCCGACAGCTCGCTGGTCACGGTGACGCCAACAGGCCCCGCGGCCTTGGCTGCGACCTTCGCCGCACCGGTGATGGAGGGCAGCTGGTCGACGTGGACCTTGGCGGTGATGGCGCCGGGAGCGCCGGCGACGTCGGTGACCGCGGTCGGGAGCATGGCCATGGCCCGCGCGGTGTCGATGATCTCGTTGAGCTCTGCTGTGATCTGCATCCGCACAGCCTGCCATGCCCGTAGGCCCGTAACGTCACGCAATCGTCAGGCGAGACAGGCGGAAGCGCGAGATGCGACCCAAAACACCAGATGCGACTTCATGACGTCGCATCTGGTGTCTCAGGTCGCATCTCGCGCTTGCACCAGGAGATGGTCAGCCGTGGCGGTAGGACTCGCCTGGGGTGGCGTCGCCGAGCAGCTCGTCGATGGTGACGAGGGTGAAGCCGGCGGCCTGGAGCTGGTCGATGATCGCGAGGACGGCTTCGACGGAGGTGGGGCGGATGTCGTGCATGAGGATGATCGAGCCGGGTTCGACGTCGGTGAGGGCCCGGGCGGTGGTGATCTCGACGTCGCGGTTGAGCCAGTCCTGGGTGTCGACGTCCCACGTGACCACCGCGGAGCCGTGCTCGGCCAGGACGGCCCGGACGGTGGCGTTGGACACACCGTAGGGGGGGCGTACGAACGTCGGGCTCACACCGGTGAGCTGGTGGACGGCCGAGCGTGTGGCCTCGAGCTGCCAGGCGATCTGGTCCGGTGACAAGGTCGTGAGCTTTGGGTGCGACCACGAGTGGTTGCCGATGGTGTGACCCTCGGCTGCCATGCGGACCATGACGTCGGGGTGCTGCTCGACGCTGGTGCCCAGGACGAAGAACGTCGCGTGCACACCTTTGGCCGCGAGCGCGTCCAGGAGCGCGGCTGTGTGGTCGCCGGGGCCGTCGTCGAAGGTCAGGGCGACACAGGCGAGCACCGAACAGTCGTGGGTCGACGCTGGTGGTGTGGCCGGCTCGGGCGGGTCTGCGACGTCCGGCTCGGGTTCTGCGGGGTTCGGTGACCACCACGACAGCGGAGGTGCCGGGGGTGGGGCAGCCGGGTCGCCCTGCTCGGTGGGACCGACGACGAGCTGGGCGGACGCGGGGGCGTCGGCAGTGGCGGGTGTGGCCACAGCGGCGCCCAGGAGCCACACCGCAACCGCAAGGGTTGCGGCCGGCGCTCCGCGGCGGCGTCGCATGGCTGCATCCGTCCTTTCGTCCGGTATGTCCGCACCTAGTGTTCCACTCCAACCCGGCGTTGGGCGAGGCTTGGGGCGTGTTTCATCACCCCACGCACACGCCCGGAACGTCCGCTGGCAGTCGTCGTCGGCTGGGCCAGCGCACGTCCCGGGCACGCCTGGTATGAGGTGACGAGGCACGCCCTGGTACGGCGTCGTTCTCCTGGGGGATCGGCCGGTCCCGGCGATCGGCAAGTATCCTCTCATCTACAAAATATGCTAGATAAGCCTAGCGTCCACTATCGCGCGACACGCTCGTGAAGTATCGCCATGTCTAGCTTCGACGCTAGAAGGGGATATACCCTACGGCTGTGGACCCTGTGCGCAACCCCTACGCCCCTGGCGCCGGTCAGCGTCCGCCCGAGCTCGCCGGGCGCGACGCCCAGCTCGCTGCGTTCGACGTCGTGCTCGAACGGGTCGTGCGCGGACGGCCCGAACGGTCGGTCGTCCTGCTCGGCCTGCGCGGGGTGGGCAAGACTGTGCTGCTCGGGGCGATGCGGTCGGCGGCGGTCCGCGCCCGGTGGGGGACCGGCAAGCTCGAGGCGCGCCCCGACGCCCCCTTGCGCGATGTCCTTGCTGCCGCGTTGCACCAGGCGGTGCGCGAGCTCGGCCTGCCACCAGGCGAGCGCGCCGACCACGCCCTCGGGGTGGTCAAGGCGTTCGCCCAGCACGGCACCGAACGTCCCGGCAGCCGCCGGCCGCGCAACCTGGGGATCACCGCGCCGGCTGTTGTCGGACGCGCCGACTCCGGCGATATCGAGATCGACCTCGTCGAGCTGTTCACCGACCTTGGTGGGATCGCCGCCGAGACCGGCACAGGCCTGGCCGTGTTCTGCGACGAGATGCAAGACCTGCGCCCCGACGACGTCGCAGCCTTGTGCGCTGCGGTGCACGAGGTCTGCCAGGCACGGGCACCGGTCGTCGTCGTCGGCGCTGGGCTGCCGCACCTGCCAGGGGTCCTCGCGGCAGCCAAGTCGTACTCCGAACGGCTGTTCCGCTACGTGCTGGTCGACCGTCTCGACCGGGCCGCCGCCGACGCTGCCCTCGTGCGCCCCGCCGCCGAAGAAGGGGCACAGTTCACGCCCGAGGCCCTCGACGCCCTGTACGAGACCACCGGCGGCTACCCGTACTTCGTCCAGGCGTACGGCAAGGCGGTGTGGGACGTGGCTCCCGCCTCACCGGTGAGCCTGGCCGACGTCGCCGTCGCCGCGCCTGAGGCCGAGGCTGACCTGGCTGTGGGGTTCTTCGGCTCACGGTTCGACCGTGCGACCCCTGGAGAACGTGAGTACCTGCACGCCATGGCCGAGCTCGAGCAGGCGACGGCCAGCGACGCGCACGACGGGTCGGTTGCGACAGGCGAGGTCGCCCGCCACCTGGGCCGGCGCCCCCAGTCGCTGTCACCGGCACGTGACGCGCTGGTGAAAAAGGGGCTCGTCTACGCCAGCGCGCGTGGGCGGATCGCCTTCACCGTCCCCCACTTCGGCCGGTACCTGCGCGAGCGCCCCTGACAGCGCGTCGTCAGCAGACTTCTCCGCTGGGCAAGACCAGCAAAACTTCGGGTGCTCAGGTGCTTGCGCACACCACCGGCCACGTGCTTCGCGTG
>WRCL01000006.1 GCA_009783975.1 Micrococcales bacterium | reverse complement strand
GTGACTGCGTCGATGGTCCCGGCACCGGGGATGTGGCCTGGGTCGTTGGTGATGCCGAGCAGGGACGCGGCGGAGATCGTGAGGTTGACGCGCACCGCACCTGGTGGTGGTAACCGCCACTGGCACCGTTCGTCGAAGTCGTGCGGTTCGTCGTCGTCTGGCACGACGTTGGGGACGGTTCTGGTGTCTTGCCTGGTCAGCGCCCCGCACGCAGCTCGACAGCGACCTGGGGGACGACCTCGGCCAGGGCACGGCCCTGGGAGACCACCCGTGCAGCGCTGGCACGTGACCAGCCGGTCGCCAACGCGACCTCCTGCGCCGCAGCCGAGTGCCGTCCGGACCCGGTGTCCTTGCGCCCAGCACGACACGAGGCACGCGCGACACGGTCAGCGATGTGCGCCGAGGCCCGCGCTGAGGTCTCGTACGCCCACGACGCCACACGCTCCGCGGCGGCCAGCACAGCGACCAGGTCAGCGTCGCCGAGCTGGCCCATGTCGACACCGTCCAGCACCGCGACCAGCTCTGGGCCAGGAGCCATGGAAGAAAGACCCGCCAGAACAATCCCACCGTAGCGCGGCTGGCCGCTGGAATCGTGGTCGTCGCACGCCAGGCCGAGGTCGTATTCCACGCTGGTGTCCGGTGCGGCTGACCCGGTGGGTTCTGTCCCCTGCAACATGTGTCCCATCATACCAGGCGCCGCCCCATTTGTCCAAATCGCCGAGACCGTGAGAGGTCCATTCGGGAGGACGGAAGAATTCTGTTGTGGATCCCGTGCGAGGACGATCGGCTGTGGACGGCTCGCAACATCGACGAGAAGACCAAGGCGCGTAGTCGCGCAGCCATCGGCCCGCCCCGAAGAACAGCGCCCCGAAGAGGTTCTCTGGTTGTGCTCTGAAACCCGGACCAGCCCGATGGCCAGCCTGCGTCCGGACGCACTGCGCCGTCGTCGAGAAGGGGTCGGCGAGTTCGATGGTTGCATGATGAGTTCGATGACTAGATGGCCAGCTCGACGATTTGAGCCTCGACCTCGTCATCCAATCATCGAACTCATCATCCAACCATCGAACTCGGTTTGGGTGGGGAGCATGAAGGGGTGCGCGCTGGCGGTGCCCGGAAACCGGAAACTGCCGGCCACCCAAGAACGGCCGAAGACCTGGCTGCCGTTTTCCGCAGATCCAGGCGCACGAAAATGCGCCAAGTCGCGTGGTGCTGTTTGTTGCCGCCGGCCTGGCGCAGAGGTTGGTGAGGACAACATCTCGGGGATTGGGAGAAGTCGCCGCGGCCTCTGGACGGCGCGCCCGGGGTATCGCCGGGTGTTCGCCCAGCCATGCGGGTCGACGCACCCCGGCACACCGCCGCAGAAGAAGACGCGCGGACGTTGTCGTTGTGGGTCAACGACGAGAACGAACCAGCGATCGACCTGGTGAGGTCGCAGGTCGTCAGTGTTCCGCGGAGCAGGACGCGCCACGCCCCTGACCAGGCAAGACATAGGAACCGTCCCCACTGTCTTGGGGGCCGGGCTCAGTGCAGGGGGGTGCGTAGGCCCGAGGCGCGGCGTGAGCGGGTCGCCACAGCGGTGCGGACCGCATCAGCGGAGCCGACGACGCGGACATGGGCGCTGGCACGGGTGACCGCGGTGGAGAGCATCTCGCGGGTGAGCAGGGGCGAGCCGACACCAGGCACCAGTGCGGTGACCCGGTCGAACTGGCTGCCCTGGGCGCGGTGGACGGTCATCGCGTGCACCGGCTGGACCTCAGGCAACCGGTAGGTCGGCACCAGGCGGGGGGCCAGGGCCGTGCCGAACGCGACGACGGTGCCGGTGCCGCTGGTGGTGGCGAGCACAACCCCGGCGTCGCCGTTGTACAGGCCAGAGGGACGGTCGTTCTTCGTCACGAGCAGCGGTTCTCCCACAGGCCACGAACCGCCGCCGGCACGTGCCCGGCCGGTGGCCTCACCGACCCACGCCGCCGCCAGGGGTGCCCAGTGCGCGACACCGAACGGTCCGGTGCGGTGGGCGAGCAGCAGCCGGTGCGCGTCGAGCGCGGCCAGGGCCTCGCTGGCGTCCCCAGCACGCGCGGCGGTGACCAGGCGGTGGCCGGCGGCGACGACGTCAGCGCGGAACCCTGCGGCGTCGGCGTCGGTGAGCCGTGCTGCCCCAGGTGCGAGCTCGACAAGCTCGTACGCCTCGTCGCCGGTGCGCAGCAGGTCGACGACGCCGTCGCCGTCACCGGTGCGGATCGCCTCGGCCAAGGTCGCCAGGGCCTGGCCATAACGGAACACATGGGTGAGGCGTACGACCATGTGCGGGTGCGCGTCGACGAGGTCGCCGAGCACCGCCCCGGCCTCGACCGAGACGAGCTGGTCGGCGTCACCGACGAGCACCAGGCGCGCGGACGGACGCAGCGACTCCATGATCCGGGCCATGAGCGACAACGGGACCATCGACGACTCGTCGATGACGACGAGGTCGTGCGGCAACGGGTGCGCCCGGTCGTGGCGAAAACGGGTGCTCGACCCGCGCTGCCAGCCCAGCATCCGGTGCACCGTCGTGGCCACAAGTGTGCCCACCGCCTCGCGGTCAGGTTCTGGCAGCGTCGTGACCTCAGTGTTCACCGCTTCTTGCAGCCGCGCGGCGGCTTTGCCGGTCGGTGCGGCCAGCCCCACCCGTAACCCGCCGGCCCCGGCGTTGAGCGCGGCGACGAGCCGGGCGACCGTTGTCGTCTTGCCAGTACCTGGCCCGCCGGTCAGGACGGTGACCCGCGAGGCTGCTGCCGTGCGCACCGCGTCACGCTGACGGTCGGCGGCCGGGCCAGCCAGCAGCCGGTCGGTCGCGCCGGCCAGTGCCGCCTCGTCGATGCTGCTGGTCAGCGCCTCGGCGACAACCCCGCGCACAACCAGCTCGTCACGCCAGTACCGGTCGAGGTACACCCGGCCCTCGACCCAGCGCACCGGGCGGTCGGCGTCCCCGTCAGGCCCGTCAGCCACGAGCGGCGAGGCTCGCACGACCTCGCCCCAGGCGGCCAGGTCCGGCCAGGGCAGGTCAGCGGTGCCGGCGACCGACGTCTCGGGGTCGCACGCGTCGGCGTCAGCGACAAGGTCTGCGGCGTCGGCGAGCACGAGGCACACCGAACCCCCGCGCAAGGCCCGCACGGTCAGCGCCACCGCCAAGGCGACCCGGTCGTCGCTTTCGTCGGTGAGCGCGCACAGCCGGCGGGCGACATGGACGTCGGCCGCGGCGAGCACCCCGGCGACGACGAACGGGGCGAGCAGACCCTCGACCCGCCACGGCACCGTCGCGGTGCCCAGCTCGTGGAACCCGGTCGTCATCGCACCCCCCCTGCGAGCAGGTCGGACAGGTCGGTGACCAGTGACGTCGGCGGACGCCAGCCCAGGACCCCGCACGGGGCGCCGTCGACGACAGGGGTGGCCGGCCCGGCCATCCCACGTACGAACAGGTACAGACCGCCGCCAAGGTGTGTGCCAGGGTCGTACCCGGGCAGGCGCCAGCGCAAGAACCGGTGCGCTGCCACGCAGTACAGCAGCAGCTGCAGGGGGTAGTGGGCCTCGACCATCGCCTCGACCATGGCTGCGGGGCGGTAGTGCCAGCAGGTGAGCGGTTCGTCGGACGGGCCCAGGCGGTTGGTCTTGTAGTCCACGACGACGAAACGCTGGTTGTCGCTGCCGGCGGGGGTCAGGCGCAGCAGGGCGTCGATGCTCCCGGTGAGGTACCCGGCCAGCGGACGGTCGGTGTCGACCGACCCGTCGGTGAGCCGCGCGGCGTACACGGCGAACGGGTCGTCGTCGGCCAGGTGCGTGTCCAGCAGCCCAGCCACGTCGCGCAGGGTCGCCCGCCGCAGCGGTACCTGGTCACCGCCGGCGAGCGGGAGCTCGAAGTCCATCTCGGCGAGACGGTCGCCCGGGGCGAGCTGCGCCAGGGCCAGACTGTCGGCGAGCGGACCCAGCGGTGTGGAGTACAACGGGGCCAGCCCAGCAGCGACCTGGTCGGCGTCGAGGTCACCGAGCCCGGCGGTGCCGACCTGGGCCACCCGCGCCGCGATCTCGGCGTCGAGGTCTGCCGCGGACGTGTCGACCCTTTCGAGCACCGCGTGGACGAACGTGCCGAACGCCGCACCTGCGGGCAGGTCACCAAGAGGCGAGGCGACCTGGTGCAGCACGTCGTCGTCGCTGGGCAGCCCGTGCTGCTCAGCCTCAGGTTCGTCGCCGAGCAGCCCAGTCTCGGCCAGCGTCCGCGACGGCAGGTCGTGGGCGGCGGCGGTGAGCGCAGAGTACGACGTGCGCCCCCAGTCGGTGTCGACCGCCCGGGCGAACACCGCCGCGGCGACCGGTGCGTCGTCGGCAGGGGTTGGCGCAGACCACCGCCCGGGCCGCGGCCGGGCGTCGACGCGTTCGATGACGAGCGCACCGCCGGAGCTCGCGGCCAGAGCCGCCAGACGTGCCTCGACGTCGCGGTCCGACCCGTACGCGACAGTTTTGGGCAGGCACCCAGAGGGGTCTTTCGTGCCGAACAGCAGACGGCTCAGCGGTGCTGGTGCCGCTGTCGTCGCCGGAGACCACCATGCGACGACGGCGGCCGACGCACGGGTCATCGCCACATAGGTCAGGCGCAGGTCTTCCCCGGCGGCTTCGGCGTCGGCATGCCCCTGGGTCTGGTCACGGTCGGGGCTGGCCGGGCCGGCGACGTCGAGCACCCGCACCCCGTCGCGGTGCAACGACAACGCGACGTCGTCGGTGCCGAAGTACCGGTTCGCGCCGAACGGGACCATGACGACGGGGAACTCCAGGCCTTTGGCTGCGTGGACCGTCATCACCTGCACCGCCTGGGCGTCAGTCTCCAGCCGGCGTGAACGTGTCTCGTCGTAGTCGGCCCCCGCGTCGGTGCGTCGGGCCACCAACCACCCGAGCAGCGCAGCGGCGCTGGGCCGGCCTGTCGCCGCGCTCGCCGAGGCGGCCGCGGTGTGCAGCACCTGCCCGACGTGGCGCACGTCGGTGAGCCGCCGAGGGCCGTCGGGCAGCGCGACGAGACGTGATGCGAGGCCGCTGAGCTCCATCGTCTCGACCAGCGCGGCGACACCTGCCTCAGCGAGCACCCGTGACCAGCTGCGCAACCGGGCCGCGAGGTGGTCACGGTCAGCACCTGTGGCTGTGCCCAGACGGTGCGCGTCCCACCCGACGAACGGGGTCAGTGCCGCTGCTGCCTCATACCCCGGGTAGCCGCCGCCGGCCAGGGCGGTGAGCAGCAGCTGCCAGTCATACGCCCCGGGAGAGCAGAACACTGACGGCAGGGCCGAGCTCACCGCAGGTACCCCGGCGTCGCGCAACGCGGCGTGGACGTGCTCGACGTCGTCGCGCGAGCGCGCGAGCACGGCGACCTCGTCAGGGCGCACCGGGCGTGTGCTGGCCTGGTCGACGACGACCGCCTCGCGCAGCACCCGTTGCACTGTGGCGACGACGTCGGCGTACAGCAGCGCACGTACCTGGGCCACCGGTGGTGTGGCGGTGCCGTAGGCCGTCGTGGGTACCCAGCGCAGCAGCACTGGTGGGATCCCGGTGACGCGCCGGGTCGTGTGCACCGCGTCGACGGGCCGGACGGTGATTGCCGGGTCGCCGAGGGCTGCGTCGCCGAGCACAGGCCACAACCCGGCCAGGACGTCGGCGTCGGCGCGCCACGTGCGGTCCAGGGTTCGGGTGTCGCCGATCTCGCGCACCGCGTCGAGGTAGGTGACCACATCAGCCCCGCGGAAGGCGTAGACCGCCTGTTTCGGGTCGCCGACGAGCACGAGCGTCGCATGGCCGTGGAACGCGGTGCGCAAGATCTGCCACTGGACCGGGTCGGTGTCCTGGAACTCGTCGACGATGACGACCCGGTAGCGCGAACGCACCCGGGCCCGGGCCGCCGGGCCGCCGACCGGGTCGTCCAGGGCGTCGCGCAACCCGGTGAGCAGGTCGTCGTAGTCGACCAGACCTGCGGCGTGCTTGCGGGCCGCGAGCTCGGTGCGCACAACCCGGGCCAGCCCGGCCGCGTCGGCCGCCGGGCCGGGCCGGGGGTTGGTCGGCACGATCTGGGCCGCATGGTCGCCGACCGCTGCCCTGGCGATGTCGCGGGCGTCTTTGACGCTCAGCGCCGGCTCGCCCTGCGTGGCGTACTTGCGCAGGTACAGGTCGTCGACGACCTCCTCGCGCAACGTCGCGACATCGGTGAGGAACCTCGCGTCGCGGTCACGGTCGGCCAGGACCCCCAAGGTGAGCAGCATCTGCTCACAAAACCCGTGGGTCGTGGTGATCGTCGCCGCGTCGAGCTCGGCCAGGGCGGTGACCAGACGGTCGTGGCACGCGCCGGGCTCGTGGCTGGCAGCCAGGTGCCGCACGACCTCGTCGTCGCTCGTCAGTGCGCCAGGCGGGTCGCGCAGGGCACGTTCGGCGGCGACGAGACGTTCGCGCACCCGGTCACGCAGCTCGCTGGTCGCCGAGCGGCTGAAGGTGACCAAGAGCATCTGCGGCAGCCGCACAACCCCTTCGGCCAGGTACCGCAGCGCCAGCGACGCGATCGCGTGGGTCTTGCCGGTGCCGGCCGAGGCTTCCAGGACGACCGAACCGGCCGGCAGGGGGCCGCACGGGTCGAACGCGGCGCCATGGTGTGTCATGAGCCCTCCTCGTGCGCCGCCAGGTCACGCCACCACGCGAGCGCCAACGCCCCGAACCGGGTGTCCTCGGTCGGTGCGCGGCGGGTGTCGGCCGGTGTCGGCGGGGCTGCGAGCAGGGTCGTGGTGTCGAGGGCGCCGCCCCAGACCAGGTCGTCGTACCGGTTGGGGTACTCACGTTCGAGGCTGTCGGTCACAGCCTGCACCGCGAGCTCGCGGCTGCGCCCACGCAGGCGCAACCGCGCGTACGCCCACGACGGGGCCAAGGGCAGGGGCAGAGGTTCGGTCATCGCCTCGTCGCGCAGCTCGACGACCAGCCCGAGCAGGGCACGGGCCTGCTCAGCCTCAGGGGCCCGCAGCCGCATGGTCCCACGACGTGCGACAACAACCGCACCACGTACCGGCACCGACCCGTCGGCGACGACGGCGAGCAGCTCGACCCATGCCTGCACACGGCGTTTGGCTGACAGCCCGGCGTAGGTCGCTGTGGCCACGAGGTGGCCGCGCACCTCGACCGCACCGGTGAGGCGCCGGCCCCCGGGCAGGTCGACGGTGACCGCGACGCTGCGCGGCGGTTCGGTGAGGTACTTCGCCGCGGCGCGCTGGATGGTCTGCGTCTCGGCGTAGACCTCAGCGGCGACCTGCTGGCCCAGCGCCCCGGGGGGCAGGTGCCCGCGCCGGCGTTCGGCGGCCCCGGCGACGGCGAGGTCTGCCCCGTCCAGCGCGGCCCGCAAGATCCTGTCACCCACCGCCCAGCGGGTCAGGCCGTCAGCGTCCAGGGGAAGACGGTCGTCGGCAGCTTCGGGTGCCTCGCGCAGGGTCACCCCGAGGCGGTCGCGGACGAACGCGCCCACCGGGTGCTGCATCGCCGCGACCAACGACCCCAGCTCGATATCGTCGCTCGTCGCCGGCCAGTCCAGCGGCGGAGCGAGGAACAACCCCCGCACCGGCGGGTCAGCACCTGCCGCGGCCAACGCTGCGGCCGCCCCGGCGGCGGTGCTGTCAAAGCTCGTCACCGGCCCGGCCCCGCCTGCGCTGACGGCGAACGCCCGCGGGTCGACCGGGTGCAACGGGTAGTGCACGACCAGGTCACGAGCACAGGCCGGCTGTCCGTCCAGGTCGCGCAGGGTCACTGCGTCGTCGATGGCGTCGAGCAGCTCGGCAACAGGCACGCATGGCACACGTGCGGCGCCTGTGCGTTCGTCTGCCCCGCCGTAGACGATGACGAGCGTGCTCGTCGCGGCGGCCACCGCGTCGAGGAACATGTGACGGTCTTCCCCGCGCGGGTCCGGTTCGCCGACAAGAGGGTCACGGGCTGTGATGTCGTCACCGTCGGGGGCTCCGCGGCGTGGGAACGCGGCGTCGTCCATCCCCGCCAGCACCACGACCTTGTGCGGGACGGTGCGCAGAGGGGCGAACCCGCACACGGTGAGCGTCCCGGTGCGGTACGCCGAACGTGGGGGCCGCCCGGCGAGCGCAGGACGCAGCAGGGCGACGGCATCTGCCAGGCGCAGCGGCACCGTCGTGGCCCCCGCACGTTCGCGCACCTGGGCCAGCACCTGGGCTGCGTCGACCTGCTGCCAGCGGTCGGCCGCCGCGGTGTCGGTGAGCAGGTCGAGCACCAGGGTGCACATATCGAGCCAGTGGTCGACCCGGTGCGTGCCTGACAGCCCAGCAAGCACGCCGGTGAGACGGTCGAGCAGCTCGGCCCAGCGTCCGACGAGGTCGACGTCGGCCGACGACACGTCGTCGACCGGCAGCACCGCACCGAGGAACCGCTGGTCCTCCTCGGCCATCGCCACCCCGAGCAGCAGCCGGTCCAGACCTGCCGCCCATGTGCCTTGCAGGTGGTTGACGCGGTACTGGGCGCGGCGGGTGCCGTCTTCGCCCCAGCGGACCCCCGACTCGGCGGTCCACTGGCGCAGCCGCTCCATGGCCTCGTCGTCAAGACCGAAGCGCCGGCGCACCGGGTCGGTGCCGGCCAGGTCGAGCACCGCCGATGCTGTCACCCGCGACGAGGCCAGCGTGAGCACCTGGCCGAGCACCGCCAGCAGCGGGTTCGTCGGTTCGTCCGCGGTGCGGTCGGCGACCTTGACCCGCAGGCTGCGCCCGGGGTGGGGCCCGCGGACCGCGCCGGCACCATCGTCGAACAGGTCGGGCGGTCCGGTGCCGGGTTCGACCGGGTCGAACACCGCCTCGACGAGCGGGGCGAACGCGGCGACGTCGGGGCACATGACGACGACGTCACGAGGTTCGAGCCCGGGGTCGTCGGCGAACAGCCGCGTGAGCACGTCACGCAGCACCTCGACCTGCCGGGCCCGGCCGTGGCACGCGTGGACCTGGACCGAACGGTCTGCGGTCGTCGCCTCGTGGCGCACCGGCTGGTCCTCGTCGTCGACGAGCGCCTGCTGGAGCGCACCGAGCACCGTGGCCGGCCGGGGCGGGGCGTCGGTGAGGTCCACCTGCCCGGCCAGCGGTGCGACACCAAGGGCCAGCTCCGCGGCCGGCCGTGCCATGGACGCGAGCAACCGGTGGCGTGCCACCGCGGGCAGGTCACGACGGCGTGCACCGGCGACGACGCCGGTGCTGGTCGCGGCCTGCCACAGGGCCGGCGAGGGCTGCACGAGCCACAGGTGTACGCCGCGGTGCACGGCCAGCGCGTCGAGCACGTGCAGGTGCGCCTGGGGGAGCCGCGCCGGGGCGAACACCGACAGGCGCGCGGGCGCCGTGACCAGACCGGGGTCGGCGCGCACAGCGTCGAGGGCACCAGCCAGGCGGGCAGATGGGGCCAAGGTGCCGACCTGGTCGGCGACGACGCGCCACAGGTGCGCCTGCCAGACCAGGTCGTCGGGCAGCGCCGTGCCCGCCCCGTCGGTCTGACGCCCTGCTGCCCAGTCGGCGAGCATCTGTGGGCGCCACGTGTCGTACCTGGTGAACAGCCCGGCGATGTTCCGGGCGGTCTGGAGCCGGCGGCCGCGGCGCACCGTGTCGGTCGCCTCACCCAGGTGGCGGCGCACAGCCGCGAGCCATGGTTCGTCCAGGTGGTCGTCGACCGCGGCGAGCACCTGCCACACCAACCGGTCGGGGTGCCACGGGTCGTCGTGACGGTCCACACCCACGACCTGTGCGAGCACCTGCGCGACGACCTGCGCCAACGGGTCGAACCGGATCTGCGCGGCGATCCCGTCAGTGCCGCCGGCGGCGCCCAGGCGGTGCGACAGGCGCTGGGCGACCCAGCGCCCGGCGGCCCGGTTCTCCACGGCGACGAGGTCGGCTGCGAACGGGTCGTCGCCGGCGACGAGCAGCAGGTCGCCGAGCGCGTCGACGAGCACGTCGGCCCGTCCGCCCACGTGCACGACCATCCGTTTGTCGTGACCCACGCCAGAACCGTACCGACGACCACCGACACGACCACTGTGGCGCGCGGGGACCTGCGGTGTGGCTGCCGGAGATGCCCTGGCCCCCGCGCGGGGCACGACATGGTACGAACAGGCCCAGGCGCACGCCGGCGAGAGTACGATATGTGTGAGTTGTCAGCTTTGTTGGCAGAGGTCAGGGATGAGAGCCCCAAGGATCGTCGCGATCATGGCAGCAGTGACGGCTGTCGTGTGGGTCGGTGTGCTGGTCACGACAGTCTCAGTGCTGGTCAGGCTGGACCCGTCGGTCCCGCTCGTGCTGGGGATGTCGCACTGGTCGGCGGCTGCTGAGGCCGACACCACTGCTCTGGCGGTGACGACGAGCCAGCCGTGGACGGCCGCCGGCGACCAGGGGTGGCTGAGCGTCATGCCGCAGTCAGGTGAGCACAGCGCGACCATCAAGATCGTGGCCGAGCCGAACACCACACCGGCCGACCGTGCTGCGGTGCTCACGGTGACCAGCGGCGGGACCGTGCGCACGTTGGCGGTGCACCAGAGCGCGCTGCACCCACAAGGGATGCTCGACGTCACCGTCGCCAGCTGGGACGTGGCGATCGGCGGCGGGACGACGGTCATCGGCGTCACCTGCGCCCGGGAGTGGACCGCCGAGACTGACGCGACCTGGTTGGGTGTGAGCACCGACGCCAGCTCCCTCACGCTCACCGCGCCAGGTCACGGTGACGACAGCCCACGTTCGGCTGTGGTCATGCTCGGCGACGGTGTGACGACCCTGCCGGTGACGGTCAACCAGGCGGGCAAGGTCTCCGCGTCGCTCACCTTGGGCACCTCACGGTGGTCGCCGGGCACCGGTGCGGCCACGCGAGAGGTCGAGGTGACCTCGGACCAGACCTGGACCGTCACCACCGCCGAGGACTGGGTGAACCTCACCCCGCGGACAGGGACCGGAACGGGCAGCGTGACCATCTCGGTGACGCAGAACACTGCTCAGCGGCGCACAGCCACGGTGCTGGTCTCCGGCGGTGGGATGACCCGGGCCGTCTACGTCGTCCAGGCCGGCCCCCGCCCGGCCCCGACGCCGAGCGCGACCCCCGGCCCGACCGTGAGCCCGACCGTCGAGCCGACCCCGACCGCGCGGCCCCCCAGACCCCCGACAGACGACCCCACCGACGAACCCACAGACGAACCCACAGACGACCCAGAGCCGGTCGACCCGTGACCGTCGCGTCACAAAGGAGCACGATGAGCCTCAACACACGGGCCCCAGGCCCTCAGGCGTCGGGCCGGGCCGGCAGTGCCGCCCAGCTCCTCGTCCCCGTGCTCGTGCTGGCCCCTGCGCTCGCCGGTGTCGTCGCCGCGATGTCGGTGTCGGGCTCTGACGAGCGGGTCGTGCAGGTCGAAGCCCCGATGTGGGTCGCGGTCGCCACTGGTGGTCTGCTCGCGACGTTCGTGTGCGCCCTGGTCGCCGTGTCGTGGTGGGTGTACCGGGGGGCTGACCGCGCGGTCTCGGTCCGGCCGTCGTCGTCGCAGGTGGCCCGCGCGCGCCGGCAGTGGCTCATGGAGTCCCGCGCCGAGCACGCGGCCTTCTTGTCACGCCTGGACCGCGAGCTAAAAGGCCCGTCGATGGCGATCCGGCTGTCGATGGCAGCCTTGAGCGACAAGAGCCGCCCGGTGCTCGTGGCCACCGAGCAGTCTGGACGGATCACCCAGCTCGTCACCGACCTTGGTGTCCTGGCCGAAGCCGAGACCGCCGAGCTCGACGCTGGGCCGGTCCCTCTGGTCACGGTCGTCGAGCAGGTCGTCGCCGACCTGCGGCGCGACCCGGCGTTGTGCAGCCGGGACATCTCGGTGCAACCTCCGGCTGGTGCCGACAAGCTCGTCGTCTCAGGTGCGGCCGACCAGCTGTCGTTGGTCGTACGTCACCTGCTCGTCAACGCCCTGCGGTTCTCGCCTGCGGACGCGTCGGTCACCGTCCGGCTCGTCGTCGGCGGCGCCACGGCGGTGCTCGAAGTGACCGACACCGGACGCGGTATCCCACCAGACGAGGTCGACCTGGTGTGGCAGACGCTCGCACGGGGCTCCAACGTCACTGACGTGCCTGGGTCGGGTCTGGGCCTTGCGCTGGTCCGTGCCATCGTCGAACGTCACGGCGGTGTGGTGGACCTGTCCTCACGGCTGGGCGAGGGCACGTCGGTGCATGTGCGCCTGCCCCTGGACCCTGGTGCCCAGCGTGGGTTCGGGCGCAGGCAGCCGACGCGCCAACGCAAGGTGGCATCGCCGCAGGCCGTCGGGGTCTGAGCTCAGGTGGGCAAGACCCTCTCGGCGACGACGGGGGGGAACCCAGCGTCCGCGGCGAGCCTCGCCACAGCGTCGACCAGACCAGGCGGACCGCACACGTAGATATCTGGTGCGGTGCCGGTGTGCTCAGCTGCAGCGGCCTGCAACGATGTCAACGGGGTGCCGACCAGACCGGCCCAGGTCGGGTCCGGGTGCTCAACACATGTGGTGACCGTGAGGGTCGGCATCGTCGTGACCAGCTCAGCCAGGACCGGCAGCCGGGGCAGGTCCGCTGGGGACGGCACACCGAGGAACAACCGGACCGGGTGCGGTTCGCCCCACTCGGCCATCCGGCGCACCAGGGACAGCACCGGGGCCAGCCCTGTGCCGCCGGCGACGAACCACCGTGGACGCCGTCCAGACTCGCGCAGCCCGAACGCCCCGGTCGGCCCGTGCAGGACGAGCCGGGCCCCCGTGGGCCACCGGTCGAGCAGGTCCACGAGGTACCCCGAGAAGTACCCACCGGGGTGCAGCTTGACCAACAGCTCAGCGACACCTTCCCAGTTGCCTGTGTTGACCAGGGAGTACGCGCGCCGGCGTTCGTCTCCGGGCACCTCGACCTCGACGAACTGCCCCGGGTCGAACTGGTACCCGGCACCGCAGGCGTCGTCGGGGTCCAACGCGATCCGCACCCACACCATCGCCGCGGCGACCTGGACGACGTCGGTCACGACACCTTCGCGCCGGCCCGGGCCACCGTCGAGCACCCGGGACCGGGTGTACGGGGCTGTGATGTCCAGCGGCCCGGTCGGGTACGTGCAGCACAGCAGCACCTGCCCGGCTGCGGCTGCCGCCTCGGGCAGCGCCGCGGGGGAGTGCGGGCCCAGGGTGTACTGCCCGGCGGCGGTCGCGTGGCACGACCCGCACGTGCCCTTGCGGCACTGGCCTGGCAGGACGTACCCCGCGGCGGCGGCGGCGTCGACCACCGACGTGCCTGGCGGCACGTCGATGGTCAACGTCACCTGGTCCGACGTCGTCAGACGGACGGGCGAAGCGTCGGACCCAGTCATGTCCGCCTCATCCCAGAGCTGCGGCGAGGTCGGCCTGGGGGTCGCCGACCGGTGCGATACCGAACTTCTCCACGAGCACGTCGACCAGGGCCGGGGTGCAGAACGCTGGGAGGGTCGGGCCCAGGCGGATCCCGGTGATCCCCAGCGAGAGCAGCGTCAGCAGCACAGCGGCGGCCTTCTGCTCGAACCACGACAGGACCAGCGACAGCGGCAGCTCGTTGACCTCACAGCTGAACGCGTCAGCCAACGCCAAGGCGATCTGGACCGCTGAGAACGTGTCGTTGCACTGCCCGATGTCCAGCAACCGTGGCAGACCGGCGACCGTCCCCAGGTCCAGGCCGTTGACGCGGTACTTCGCGCAGCCCAAGGTGAGCACCGCGGTGTCGGCCGGGGCGGACTCGGCAAGCTCGGTGTAGTAGTTGCGGCCCGGGGCAGCCCCGTCGCACCCACCGATGAGGAAGAAGTGCCGGATGGCACCAGAAGACACCGCGGCGACGACGTCCTCGGCGACACCGAGCACCGCGTTGCGGCCGAACCCGATGGTGATCGACGCCTCAGGCGCGTCCTCGGCGAAACCGGGCAGGGCTTGTGCGGCGGCGATCGCCGGTCCCCACGCCCCGTGCTCGAGGTGCCGCAGACCTGGCCAGCCCACCGGGCCGGTGGTGAAGATCCGCTGCCGGTACGAGGTCTGCGGTTCGATGATGCAGTTGCTCGTCATGATGATCGCGCCGGGGAACGCGGCGAAGTCGGTCTGCTGGTCTTGCCAGGCGCCGCCGTAGTTGCCCACGAGGTGTGGGTGCTTGGCCAGCTCAGGGTAGGAGTGCGCCGGCAGCACCTCGCCGTGGGTGTACACGTTGATCCCGGTGCCTGCCGTCGCCTCGAGCAGCGAGGCCAGGTCGCGCAGGTCGTGGCCCGAGACGCAGATCGCCTTGCCGGCCTTGGGCGTGGTGCGCACCGACGTCGGCACAGGGTGGCCGTAGGTCTGGGTGTGCGCCGCGTCGAGCAGGCCCAGGACCTGCAAGTTCAGCTGTCCCAGGCCCAGGGCGTGTGCGAGCAGGTCGTCAAGGTCGGTCGGTTCGCCGGCGAGGTAGTCCAGGGCTTTTTCGACCCCGGCGAACACCTCGTCGCTCGTGTGCCCGAGGACCTCAGCGTGGTGGGCGTAGGCGCACACACCTTTGAGGCCGTACAGGTTCAGGGCCCGGGCCCCGATGACGTCGGGGCCGACCAGCGGCAACCCGAGCAAGATCCCGCGGTCAGTGGCTGCGGCGACCATCTCGTCAGTACCGGCACCAGGGACGAACGCCGCGGGCCCGGTGAGCTGTTCGGGTTCTTGCCCAGCGCTGCGGGCGGCCTGCTCGTAGGCGGCGCGGACGCGGTCGCGTACCGCCACGGCCTGCTCGACGAGCTCGACGAACCGGGTCGCGGTGAAGTTCACGTTCGTCAACGTCGTGAACATCGCGAACATGACGAACCGGGTCGCGTCGTCGTCGCCGGCCCCCAGCGCCCGTGCCCGGGTGGCGTACTGGCCCACACCTTTGAGCACGTCGATGAGCAGGTCTTGCAGCGCAGCGGTCGTCTCGTCCTTGCCGCAGGTCCCTGGTGACAGTGCGCACCCGGGGGTGGCACCGGCACGGTCGGTCTGCTCGCACTGGTAACAGAACATGTGTCTCCTCGTGGGTCGTGTTGAGCTCGCTGGTCGGGCTCCAGCGCCCGACGCTATGCGCCGACGCCGCCCAGTTCCTTGACCCTGGTCAAGAATGACCCCGAAACCAGCTGCGCACGATCCCAGCCGCCTGGAGGCGGGACGTTCGTCCTGTTCGCCCTGATGTGCCCAGGGACTACCGCAGCGTGCTCAGGTCAGGGCCGACGTCCAGCGCGAGCGCCGCCGGGTCCGGCATGACGATCTGGGCGCCGCGCACCTGGACCAGCCCGGCGTCGGACAGCTCGCGCAGCGTCCGCGAGAACGTCTCAGGTGTCAGGCTCAGCCGGGAGGCGACAACAGCCTTGGTCGCCGGGAGCCGCACGACGGTGCCAGGGCCTGGGTCGTCGCCGGCCAGCCCGAGCAGGAACCCGACGATCCGTTGGCGCCCTGACCACAACGTCACAGCCGCGACGTCGCGGACCATGGTGTGCAGACGTACCGCCATACCGGCCAGCAGCCGCCTGGCGAACGTCGGGTCGGCGTCGACGAGCTCGGTGACCACATCAGCGCCGATCCGCAGCAGCTGAGACCTGACCAGCCCGGTCGCGGTCACCGGGTAGCGCTGGTCGACGAAGACGACAGCCTCGCCGAACGTCTCCCCAGGCGAGATCAGCTCAAGGATCTTCTCCGACCCGTCCCCGGCGGCGAGCGTGAGCTTGACCTGCCCGGAGACGACCGCGTAGAACGCGGCGCTGACTTCGCCGGCGTGGAACAGCACCTCCCCACGCCCCAGCCGCACCTGCCGGCACGCTGCGGCGAGCTGCTCGAGCTGGTCGTCCTCGAGCCGGGAGAACAACGGCAGCCGCCCCAGAACCTCACGCACCTGCGCTACTCTGCCACTCATTCCATGAGGTCGGAGTACAGCACCGTCGACAGGTAGCGTTCGCCGAACGAGGCCAGGACCGCCACGACGAGCCTGCCGGCGTTGCCCGGCCGCTGGGCCACGAGCCGGGCGGCGTGCAGGACCGCCCCTGAGGAGATCCCCACGAGCAGCCCCTCCTCGACGGCGGCACGCCGGGCGAAGGCCACAGCGGTGTCGGAGTCCACGTCGATGACCTCGTCGTACACGCTGGTGTCCAAGACCTCGGGGACGAAGTTGGCCCCGATCCCCTGGATCTGGTGCGACCCTGCCCGCCCGCCGTTGAGCAGCGGCGACTCGCCAGGTTCGACCCCGATGACCTGCACCGACGGTTTGCGCGCTTTGAGCACCTGCCCAACCCCAGTGATCGTCCCGCCGGTGCCGATCCCGCACACGACGATGTCAACAGCGCCGTCGGTGTCGGCCCAGATCTCTTCGGCGGTCGTCGCACGGTGGACCGCTGGGTTCGCCGGGTTGGCGAACTGGTTCGCGAGCACCGCGCCGGGCCGTTCGGCCGCGACCTGCTCGGCCCGGGCGACGGCGCCCTGCATCCCGTCAGACGCCGGTGTGAGCACAAGCTCGGCACCGTACGCACGCAGCAGCGCCCGACGTTCGGCCGACATCGACTCGGGCATCGTCAGCACGACCCGGTACCCGCGCACCGCAGCGACGAACGCCAGCGAGATCCCCGTGTTCCCGCTCGTCGCCTCGACGATCGTCCCGCCAGGGAACAACTGGCCGGACTGCACAGCAGCCTCGATGACCGCGACCGCGACCCGGTCCTTGACCGAGCTC
>WRCL01000005.1 GCA_009783975.1 Micrococcales bacterium | reverse complement strand
GGTTCCGCAGTCGTCGCAGGTCTCGCACTCGTCGCAGGTTCCGCAGTCGTCGCAGGTCTCGCACTCGTCGCAGGTTCCGCAGTCGTCGCAGGTCTCGCAGTCGTCGCAGGTCTCGCAGTCGTCGCAGGTTCCGCAGTCGTCGCAGGTCTCGCACTCGTCGCAGGTTCCGCAGTCGTCGCAGGTCTCGCAGTCGTCGCACGTCTGGCAGTCGTCGCAGGTTCCGCAGTCGTCGCACGTCTGGCAGTCGTCGCAGGTTCCGCAGTCGTCGCAGGTCTCGCACTCATCGCATTCGTCACACTCGTCGCACTGGCAGTCGCACTCGCAGTCGCACTCGCACCCGTCGCAGGGGTCGGGCGGCGGCGGTGGCAGCTCGGTGTTGACGACGGTGCAGCTGACCATGTCGGCGGCGTTGACCACGACGACGAAGCCGAGCCCGCCATCATCGACGACGCTGAGCGGCACGCCCAAGGGATACGTGGCGTTCTTGAGCGTGCAGGTCGCGTTCGCCCCTGCCTGGGGAGTCAGCTCGTACCCGTCCTGGGACTGTTCGGTGATGGTGATCGCCCCACCAGGCCCGGTGAGGTTGAGGAACGACAGCGGGAAGTTCACCGCCCCGGTCGCTGGCGCTGTCGTGCCCGACGGCGCCAGCGAGGCGATGTCGGTCGAGGTTGTCGACGCGGCGAAGGTCCAGCCGCCCGCCGGGGACACCACGGCGGTGTCGTAGGCGACGACCTGCTTGACGACGGTGAGCGACGGTGAGCACGCTGCGAAGACCGAGTCGCGCAGCGCGTCGCCGGCCTGCTGGTACGACGAGGCCTGGACATACCCGTCCGGACCGCTGATGGCCCGCAGGTTGATCCCGGCGTTGGCGCTGAGCACCGAGTCGCCGACACCGACGGCCTCGATCCGTGTGCCGGCAGCTTTGAGGGCGTTCGCCGAGAAGATCCCCGCTTCGACCTCGGCGAACCGGGTGTTGCGCCCAGCCTCAGAGGCCTGGAAGACCGTCGGGTTCCCGTCGGTGATGACCACAGCCAGGTCGAACGTCGTGCTCTGCTGTGCCACGAGCCACAACGCCGCGTCCCAGTTGGTGTAGTTCGCCGACGCTGGGTCCAGGCCGTCGATCAGTGCGACCAGCGCGTCGACGTCGGGCTGGGTCGAGACCGGCGTCAGAGGTGAGCGCACCTGCGCTGTGGTCCCGAAGCTGAACAGCTGGACCTGGCTGGGTGTGCCCAGCAGAGCCTCGACGTACGCCCTGGCAGCCGCGTGAAGGTCGGCGGTCGCCCCGGCCTGGAGCACCGACGCCGACAGGTCGACGACGAGCGCGACGGTGACACCGCACTGCGCAGGTGCGGCGGGGTTGTCCTTGGTCAGCGCCCACGTCCCGGTCGACGCGGTGTAGTCGGTGCCCGAGGTCGGCAGGCGCTGGAAGTCCACCCCTGCCTCGTACGCGCCGCCGGCGCGCAGCACCGGGGTCGCGAACGCGTACGGGCGGGCGGTGTCAGCGGTCGGGTTCGTGATCCCCGCCGTCGTCAGGTGGGTGTTGACCGTGTACCCCGGCGGGGCCGTCATCGGCTTGACCCAGTACTGCACGTTCTGGCCGACGACGGGAACGGTGAACGTCGCGGTCCCGTCGGGCCCGGACACCGCGATGCCCCAGGCGTCGTCGACGACAGTGGTGCTCGTCGCCGACGCGAACAGGCCGAAGGTGACCCCTGGCAGGCCCGAGACCTGCGTCGCAGAGGTACGCTCGGCGCCGACGTGGACCGTGATGGTCGCGGTGTCGGGCAACGGGTCGTCGGCTGGGACCGGGTCAGCCAGGGCCGCTGGTCCGGGCGCCGGCCCGTACGGGGCCGCTGGTGCCAGCGGTTGCACCGCTGGGCCCACGCCGGTCACCGCTGGTGCCGGCTCAGCAGCGAGGTCTGCTGTCGGGTCGGCGTCCAGCTGTGCCATCGGGTCGACGGGGTCAGGGTCTGGGTCGGCCGGCGGGTCGACGTCGGGGCCTGGGTCTACGGCCCCGGTGACGACGGTGCCGGGGTCCGGGTCGAGGCCCGGGTCTGCGTGGGCGGCACCGCTGCCCCACACCAGCACCACAGCTGCGAGCGACGATGCCAGCACCGTCCGCCATGTCGAGCTCCGCAGAGCAGCTGACCGGGTAGACACTCGTGCACCACCTTCTCACCAGCGCGTCAAGACGCGTCAGCCCCGTGAGATCGAAGCCGTCCGGCACTCTATGAACCCGATAGACACCGGATTGTTGTTATCTGGGGTGAGATGTCCGTTTCTCCAGCAAACCGTCTCAGCCGCTGCCGGCTGGACTAGGCCAGACGTGTGATGAGCTCACACGTGCGGGGACGGCACAAGGTCGGCGACGTCGGGTACGTATTCGGTGTGAGCTCCATCCCCGATCCAGCCCAGCCGTCTGACGATCTCGAGGTGCCGGCGTACGGCACCCCGCCTGAGCCTGGATCCACCGATTTTGCGCCTACTGCGCGTCACCTGGCGGGCACGCTGGGAGCGTTGTCGCTGCTCGACGGGCCTCCAGCCCGCCTTCACCGCTCCGCCTTGCCATCGCACCCACCAGGTGACGCCCGCAACGGCGAAAACCGGTGGATCCAGGCTGAGGGCGCCGGTGGTGCGAGGCAGTCCCGGTCGTGGCACGGGTGGGACGAGGTGTGCACCGACACCCTGGTGCTGTCTTTCGACGGCCGGGTCCTAGAGCTGTTCGGCGACTTGCGTTTCAACGACACGCAGCACGAGACCCTGCGGTTCCACGTGGGCAACCTCAGGCTTGTCGTCGGGCATCCTGACCGGAACGGCCGGCGCGAGGTCCGGATCAACCTCGCGACCCCCTCCAGCTCCCCCGACGTCCGTATGGGCACCACGTCCTTCCTCGGGCATTCGATCGTGCGTTTCGATGCCGACGAGTGGGTGACCATCGGCCCCTTCCTCACCCGCGTCAAAGCCGCCTGCGAACACCACCGCGGCGGCGCGGCCCTGCCCGGCTGGAGCGTCGACGAGTGAGCCCCGCACCCCAGCCCGTCCCACCCGGGCGCACAGACGCCGTTCCCGCCGACACCTGATGCTCGGGTTTTGGGTTCGATACTTTGGCGGCGTGTTCGACAGTTAAAACGTCGAAGTCACCGCCAAAATATCGAACTCGCCGCCAAAATATCGAACTCGGTTGACGTCCACCAGCCTACGCCAGCGGTGCGCCAGCGCGGTCGTCGAGCAGCCGCCTGACCTGGGAGTCGGTCACGGGTTTCAGCCCTGGAGTCTTCGGCTCGGTCGGGTCGTCGATGTCCCAGATCTGCAGTGCCCCTGCGATGTCGCGACCGTAGCGAGCGAGGAACCCGAGGGTGTCGCCGCGCCGCAGCCCGCCTTGCGCCAGCATGTGGTCGTACTGGCTGCCTTCGGGCAGCAGCTCGGCGAACCAGCTCCGGCGACGGGCTGCGTGGTCCCGGCGGGGTGCGACAACCAGCGGGATGGTCACCGACAGCACACGGCTGCCGGTTCCGAACCGCTCGATACCAGCCTCGCTAGGGACGAAGTCGAAGGTGCGGGCCTCACCGGTGAGGGTGCCGACCACCACGCCGTAGAGCTCAACTGCGAGACGCATCGGTGCCCTGCCAGGTTGCTGTGAGCTCGACGCCGGTCGCGTTGGCGATGGTCAGCAGGCGTCGCAGGTGGATCGTGGCCTTGCCCGACTCGATCTCGCTGATCTGGCTCTGGGACAGGTCGAGCTCTTCGGCAAGACGCTGCTGCGACATCCCCCGGGCGAGCCGGGCCTGTTGCAGGACGATCCCGAAGTCGGCCGGTGCACGCATCGGCGCGGTGTGTGTGGTCATGACGCACCTTCCTGGTATCGGAATTTCACGATATCACAGGCACATCGGGATATCCCGATACACAGACAGTATCGCGATATCCCGATCTCCTCGCTGTTCTCAGCAGGTGGGGGCGATGACCTCGGTCGCGCCTTGGGCGGCGCGTCGGCCAGGGTCGCGGTACCTGCGATGATCCGGTCAGGGCGTCGGCGGCCTGGGTGGCCCAGCACCAGCGCCCGGCGCGGTGGGCGTGGGTGTCGGTGACCGACTGCAGCTCGCACACGTGGGCACAGCACCCCGCGTGCCAGGCTCGAGCGGATGCTCAATACGGTATACTGGATCTGCCGAATTTAGTATACTCGAATCGCCGACTCAGGTATATCGATCGATTCTCAGGATGATTGGAGAGCGCCGTGCTGACCCCCGCAGGTTACCGTGAGCGGCTCGCCGACCAGGTGGTCACCAGGTACCTGCGCCAGTTCGGGGCGGTTGTCATCGAAGGCCCCAAGTGGTGCGGCAAGACGTGGACCGGGCAGCGTCACGCTGGTTCGCTGGTCAGCCTGGCTGACCCGGCAGGCGGGTTCGCTGCGCGCGAGCTTGCTCTGGCCGACCCTGTGGCGGTGCTGGACCCGGCGTCAGCCCGCCAGGGCAGCGGCCCGCCGCTGCTCATCGACGAGTGGCAGGAGGCCCCAGGTCTGTGGGACGCCGTGCGTCATCGTGTGGACCAGACCGGGGTGCCCGGGCAGTTCCTGCTCACCGGGTCGGCCAGACCTGCGGACGGGCAGGTCGTGCACTCTGGTGCAGGAAGGATCGCCAGGGTGCGCATGCGCACCTTGTCGGCGTTCGAGTCTGGAGCCTCCGACGGGCGCTGCTCAGTGGCAGGGCTGCTCGACGGGCAGCCGCCGGCCGGGGCCCTGCCGGCATTGTCGGTGACCGACACGATCACGATGGCGGTGCACGGGGGATGGCCTGCGGCCCTGACCAGGCGCGAGCCCAGCGCTGACCTGCCCGCCCAATATCTGCGGGCACTGGCGGAGTCTGACGTACCGCATGTCGACGGGGCCCGTCGTGACCCCCGCCGGGTCACCGCGCTGCTGCGGTCGTTGGCACGCAACAACGCCACCACAGTCACCCGCAACACCCTGGCCGCCGACATCTGCGCAGACGGCGACCCGACGATGTCGCGCTTGACCGTATCGCGGTATCTGGAGGCGCTCGACCGGCTCTTCGTCGTCGAACAAGTGCCGGCGTGGAGCCCCCGGTTGCGGTCGCGGACCAGGCTGCGCACCTCACCCAAGCTCTACCTCACCGACCCGTCGCTGACAGTCGCGGCACTGCGTGCCACACCACACACGTTGTTGCACGACCTGAACACGTTCGGGTTCGTCTTCGAAGGCCTGTGCTTGCGTGACCTGTCCGTCTACTGCGAGACGGTCGGGGCTCAGCTGTTCCACTACCACGACGACAACGGACTGGAGGCCGACGCCATCATCGAAGGGCCCGACGGCCGGTGGGGCGCCGTTGAGATCAAGTTTGGTTCCCACCAAGAGGACGCTGCTGCAGCCAACCTCGTGCGCCTGGGTGACAAGATGGCCGCAGCCGGGGCTCCGCCGACCTTTCTGGCCGTCATGACCGGCACCGGGGCCACGCACACCCGCCCAGACGGTGTCGTGTGCGCACCCGTGGCGGCCTGGGGCCCGTGACGGTGTTCCTACGAAATTCGGTTCAGTGAGCGATGACCTCGGTCGCGCCTTGGGCGGCGATGGCCTCGAGGACGACGGGGTCGGTGAGGTTCTCGCCGAGGCGGTTGGCCTTGCCCGAGCCGTGGAAGTCGGACGAGCCGGTGACCAGCAGGCCCAGGCGGGTCGCGATGGTGGTCAGGCGCTGGACCTGGGCAGCGCTGTGGTCGCGGTGGTGGACCTCCAGGCCGGCGAGGCCGGCGGCGGCGAGGCCGGCGAAGGCGTCGTCGGGCAGGTCTGGGCCACGGCGTGAGGATGCGGGGTGGGCGACGACGGGCACACCCCCGGCGGCGCGGACCACGGCGATGGCGTGCGCGGTGTCGATGGCCTGGTACGGCTCGTAGTAGGGGCTGTCAGAGGCGAGCATCGTGGTGAACGCCTCGTCCCAGTCGGCGACGACACCGTTGGCGACCAGGGCCGCGGCGATGTGGGGCCGGCCCAAGGTCGTGGCTGAGGTGGCCTGGGCGGTGACGTCGTCGAAGGTGATCGGGTAGTCGCGGGCCAGGGCCGTGACCATCTGCTGCACACGTCCGACCCGGGCGGCGCGGGTGGAGGCCAGCTCGGCGGCCAGGCCCGGGTCGTCCGGGTCGGGCAGGTAGCACAGCAGGTGGACGCTGCCGCCGTGGTACCAGGTGGACATCTCCAGACCCCGGACCAGCCCGACACCCAGCTCGCGGGCAGCCTCGGCGGCCTCGGCCCACCCGGCGGTCGTGTCATGGTCGGTGATCGCGACGACGTCCAGGCCGGCCTGGCCCGCCGCGGCGACCAGCTCACGTGGGGGCATGGTCCCGTCTGACGCGTCAGAGTGTGCGTGCAGGTCGATCCGCATGATCGCCCAGCATAGCGATGCCCAGGCGCGGGCATCGGCGGCAGCGGTCCGGTGGCCTGACGGCCGCGTCTGCGCGGACCGGTGTTCATCGAGGGCCACGGTTCGACGCGAGCGCCACGGTTCACACCGTGGCCCTCGATGCGGACCGTGGCCCTCGACGAGCCGCAGAACGGGTGTGGGCCAGGTGGGGGACGAGGTTGTGGACGACACGCACGGAGGTCGGGCGGTGGTGTGGACAGCTGGGGCGTCGGCACTGGTGACCAGCGGGCGCAGCCTGGGGACAGTGTTCTGCACAGGGTGAAAACGACACTGATGTAAGCACAACACCTAGTGGTGGGTTGCTCTGGAGACCACTAGGTGTAGTGTTGGGCGCACTCGCCAGTCCAGCAGGAGTCGACACCTGGAGCACGGACCGGCAGCACAGACGAAACAGGTCGTAGCAGATACGGACTAAAGGAGCACCGATGACGATCACTGTCTACAGCAAGCCGTCGTGCGTGCAGTGCACCGCGACCTACCGCGCCTTGGACAAGGCCGGGCACGACTACACCGTCGTGGACATCAGCCAGGACGCAGACGCCCGCGACTACGTCATGTCGCTGGGCCACCTCCAGGCTCCGGTCGTCACCGCCGGTGGCGACCACTGGTCGGGGTACCGCCCCGACAAGATCGCCGCGATCGCCGCGGTCCCGTCCGTCGCCTAGACCTCCGCCGGCCCGGCAGGCGGGCCCGCGGAACGCAAGCGCCCCGGGCCGGCGCCTGGACAGCACCGCGCCGGCCCGGCTGGCACCAACGCCTGTTGCGTCGAGAGTGGCGCCGCTCCGACCCGCCACTCTCGACGCAGCAGGCCTTCCCCCGCCGGGGACGAAGACAATGGGGACGGTTCCTGTGTCTTGTGGACGTCTGGCGATGCCAGACGTCCACAAGACACAGGAACCGTCCCCATTGTCTTCGTCCTACCAACCGGGGTGGGCGGTGACGTCGAGCAGGCGGGTGACCAGGTGTTGGGACGCGGGGATGAGGTCGCGTTCGGCCGCTGACAGGCCTGGGTCGCGACGGCGGTACGCACCGGCAGCCTCGAGGTGGGCGGGGGTGAAACGGGGGGCGGCGTGCAAGAACGAGGCGAGCAGGGCGCGGGCGGCGGCGGCGTACTCCTCGCCGGTGTCGGCGGCGACCTCGCCGATGATCAAAGCCGTGCATGCGCAGTCGGTCGACGGGTCGTCGATGTCGGCCGACCCCCAGGCGACGACGACCGGACCATGTTCCTCAGACAGCACGACCGTCCCGGGGTGCAGGTCGAGGTGGACGACGCTCGTGCCCGGCGTGGCGTCGGGTGTGTCGGGCAGCGGGGCGCTGTGCAGCTGGGTGTGCAGGTCGGCCAGGAGCGTGGCGCCCTGGCCGATCCCCACCTCCCCTGAGACCAGGCCCTGCAGCAGCGTCGGGCCGTGGAGCCACTCCACCTGCAGGTCAGGCCCGCCCAGGTGGATCGTCTGGGGCACCGGGACCCCGTGGGAGTGCAGGTGCGACAGCAGACGTGCCTCACCGCCGGCGTCGCGGCCAGAGCGGTAGCGGCGCAGCAGGTGGGTGTCGTCCACGGCGTACAGGGTCGCGAAGGTGCCGATGTCCACCACAGGCCCAGGTGCGCCAACGGGCAACGTGTCCGTGTCGTCAAGGTCAGCCGCCACTCATCGACCGTATCGTGACGCGCCGCTGATGTCCCGTGAGACTGGTCCTATCAGGGGTCGTGACACACGTCGACGCTGGTGTTGCAGCACGGAAGGTCAGGGCCGCGCGAGCCGGCGCAGCAAGGTCAGGGCCTCGGGGTGCGTGGCCGGCAGCAGCACCTGCCAGATCCGCACCGGGTGCCGCGTCGCAGCGCTCACCTGCATGGGGACCACGCGTGCGGTGATCTCGGCCCGCAACCGGGCGGTCTGGGCCGCAAGGTCCTTGGTACGTGCGGTGAGCACCGCGGCCACCCCGTTGCCCAGGGCGGCCATCGGTTCGCTCGTGCCGTGCACAGCACGCAACGCCGCACCGACCGCCGCCGACCGCGCCGCCTGGAGCAGCGCCGGGACCGGTTCGACGGCGACGTCGACCGCGGTCAAGGCGTGCGTCGTGCGGACCGTGGTGCCCTCACGTGCCGCCGTCGCGTACGTCTCGGCCAGGCGTTGGCCCAGGTACGCCCCTGTTGGCAGACCTGTCGTCGGGTCGACGACGCTGCCGAACACCACCAGGCCCGCCTGCCCGTCGGCCCACCCGGCGGCCAAGGCCCGCAGGACGTCCACAGGAGGGTCGGTGCCGCTGGCCCGGTACAGGCAGACCAGGTCGTCGATCGCCTCGCCGACCCCAACACCTGCCTCGGCACGGGCCCGGCCCAGGTCTTCGGCGGCGACGAGCGCCGCCTCGCCTGCGGCGACAGCGTGCGCCAACGGTTCGACCGCGGGGTGGTACCAGTCGCCGGGACGCAGCCACACCGAGTCGACGCTCGTTGCGTGCCAGCGGTCGCGCAAAGCCGCCGGCTCGGGCCGGGGAGTCACGCAGACTGAGAGCCGCCACGCCGGTAGACATGACGCGCCAATCCCATCTGTCTGGGGAGTTCACCCTGTGCCCGGATTATGGCACCCTATGAATTGACGACGGGAGCCAGACCGGTGGCTATCGAAGGCCCACAGCGTAGCGACGCCGAGCTGCTCGCTGCCGTGCGCGCCGGCGACGCCGACGGATACGGCACCTTGTACGACCGGCACGCGATCGCCGCGCTCAACGTGGCCAGGCAATACACCAACTCGGCGGCAGACGCCGAGGACGTCGTCGCCGACTCGTTCGCCGCGGTGTACACGGCGCTGCAACGGGGCAAAGGCCCCACTGAGGCGTTTCGTGCCTACTTGTACACCGTTGTGCGTCGTGTGGCGACGTTGCACCGTGACCATGGCCGTCGTGTGCAACCCACCGACGACGACACGACGTTGCACGCCAGTGGTGTGACCATGGCCGGGGCTGACGCGCCCGCCCTGGCAGGTTTTGAGTCGAGCGCCGCCGCCCGGGCCTTCACCAGCCTGCCCGAACGCTGGCAGGTGGTGCTGTGGCACACCGAGCTCGAAGGTCTGTCCCCCGCAGAGGTCGCACCGCTGCTCGGACTGTCGGCGAACTCCGCGGCGGCCTTGGCCTACCGTGCACGCGAGGGCCTGCGCCAGGCGTACCTCAACGCGCACCTCGCCGGCGGTGTGCCCGACCTGTGCCGGCCGGTGACCGACAAGCTCGGCGCCTACGTCCGGGGGGGCCTGGGGGCGCGCGAGTCGCGCAAGGTCGCCGAGCACCTTGACCAGTGCGCCGCGTGCACAGCCCTGCATGGCGAGCTTGGTGACGTCAACCGCCAGATGCGGGCGGTCGTCGGCCCGCTCGTCCTGGGGTTCGCCGGGATGGGCGCGCTCGGGCCCGGTCTGCCCGTCGGTGGTGGGATCGCGGCGCTCGGGTCGCTCGTCGGGTTGTCGCACACGCCGGTCGCCGCAGGGACCGCAGGTGGGTCGGCTGCCGCCGGCGCCGGCGCCGGAGCCACAGCCAGTGCCGGTGGTGGGTTGTCGCTGCCGGTGGTCGGTGCGGTCGCTGCTGTGCTCGTCGTCGCGGTGGGTGTCGCCGTGTACGCGCTGACCGGGGACGCCCCCGCACCTGCGCAGGACCCGGTCACCGTCGCGGTCTCACCCACGGCACGCTCCACACCGGTGGTCACGCCGCTGGACGTCACGACGCACCCGGTGCAGTCCGGCGACGACGTGGTTCGCGATGACCCCACCGGTGTGCCGGTGGTCGACCCCACCGGTGTCCCGGCCGACCCCGTCGTCGTTCCAGCGTCGTTCGCGCTGAACACCGGTGGTTCGCCCCTGACCTTGCGTGCCGGTGCCTCAGGCCAAGAGCTGCGCCTGCCCGTGCACAACTCTGGTGGTGAGGCGACCGGCCTGGTCGCGGGGCTCACCTTGCCTGCTGGTGTGACGTTGGACTGGGTACCAGCGGTCGCCGGAGGCGGGTTCGCCGTGCCCGCCTCGTCGTGGGGGTGTGTGTCGACGACGCAGTCGAGCGCGACGTGCACACTGACCCGGCTCGGTGCGAACCAGACCGCCGAGCTCGTCGTGCTCGTCTCGGTCGCCGAAGACTACTCCGGCCACGGTGGCGCCCTTGACATGCGCCTGAGCCACGGCCAGGGCACGTCGGTGCACCTGGCTGTGCCGGTCGCTGTCAACCCCGCCCCTGCCCGGGTGCTCGCGGCGGTCGGCGGACCGGTGACGTTCGTGAGCAACCGCACCGTCACGGTGCCGGTCTCGGTGTCGAACCTTGGCGGGCAGGTCGCTGCGGCGGTCGTCGTCGTGCAGGTGCCCTACGGGGTGCACCTGGGCGGTCCGCAGCCGCCCGGGTGGGCGTGCGCGCCGACCGGCCTGACGACGATCACGTGCACCGCTGCCGTCCCCGCGCGCACGAGCCTGCCGCTGGACCTGCCGCTGGCGGCCACGGACGTCACTGGCGTCGGCACGATCGTCATCACCTACTCCCCGAGCGCCCAAGGCGGGACCGTCGTCGTGCCGTACACGGCGGTCACCCCGGCGACGCTCGCGGTCACCGGGGCCCTGGGGACGCTGGCGGTCGGGGTGCCGACCGAGCTGTCGCTGACCGTGACCAACACCGGTGACCTGCCCTGCGGACCGGTGAGCGTCGACGTGAGCCTGCCCGCAGGTGTGGTCGCCGCTGGGGCCGTGGGCGCGGGGTGGACCTGCACCGGCACCCAGTGCACCCACGCGGGTCTGGCCCCTGGGGAAGGCAGCTCGCTGACCATCGCCGTCAGCGCCACCGTGGCGGGGTCCCTCGGCGATATCGTCGTCACCCCCAGCGCGCACGACGCCGACGCCGAGGCTGTGCAGATCCCGGTCGTCGCCGCCACAGCACCTGGTTCGCTCACCGCGCGTATGACGGCCGCCGGGAACGTCCGGGTGGTGCAGGTCGGGGCGCCGCTGGTCTCGTGCACCGCCGAACCGGGGTGCGCTGGGTACCTTGATGGTGTCGCCAACAACGACGGTCTGGCGATGAGCCCGCTGGACACCGACCCGCCGGCCTGGCCGCGCCCGGCCCAGCCGGTCTCGTCGGCCACGACGTTGAGCTACCCTGCCGGCCAAGCGGTGCTGTGGGCAGGGCTGTACTGGTCGGCGAACGCCGGCCCGTCAGACACCTGGTCGACCGACCGGGCGAGCGTCGCCCTGCGCGGACCTGGTGGGGCCTACCAGAACGTCACCGGTGAGGTGCTCGCCGAGGTCACCGACGGCGCCGGGTGGCAGTACTACCAGTCGTTCGCTGAGGTGACCACGCAGGTCTTGGCCGCCGGCCCAGGGACGTGGGCGCTGGCCGACGCCGCGGTGTCAGCCACGTTCGCCGACCCAGCCCCCAACTACTACGCGGGGTGGGCGCTCGTGGTCATCTACGGCAACCCCGGGGCTGTCGGGTCGCGTACCGTGACCGTCTACGACGGTGGGCAGTGGGTCTCGGGAGTCGCCCAGCCTGTGCTGGCAGCGTGGGTCGGTGCCGGCGCGCAGGTCACCGTCGGGGCTGTCGCCTGGGAGGGCGACGCGGCGACGACCGGTGACCAGCTGTTCGTCGACTCCACCGCGTTGACCCCGCTGCGGTGGGACGGTTCGCCTGGCTCGTCGTCGAACGCTTTTGACTCCACCGCGACCGGGTGGGGCCGGCGCAACTCGTTGGGTGTGGACGCCAAGGCGTTCGCACCGGTGACTGCAGCGGCGCCGACGATCGCGGTGCGCGCCTCAGCCTCAGGCGACCAGTACCTGCTTGGTGTGCTGACCATCACCACAGGGTGAGCAGGCCCACAGGTGGTCTGCAAAGACCGCACCTACCGCCGAGGAGGACGACGATGCGGCCCACAGCAACCATGTCAGTGGTCGTCGCCGCTGTGCTTGCTGCCCTTGTTGGGTGCGGTTCGGGCTCTGAGCCCCTGACGAACCCGTCACCGCGGCTGACGACTGACCCGCCGGCCACCGAGGCGCCGGCCGGCACCGAGCTGCTCGCCGCGGCGAACCGCGCCCTGGTCGCTCTCGCCGACGAGGACTACCCGGCGCTGGCCGCGCTGGTCAGCCCCACCGAGAACCTGCTGTTCTCCCCGTACGCGTGGGTCGAGGACGGTGCTGTGCGCCTGACTCGGGCGCAGGTCGCCGCCCTGGGCACGTCGTCCCAGGTGTTCACCTGGGGCACGCAGGACGGCTCGGGCCGCCCGCTGACGATGACGTTCGCCGCGTACCGGGACCAGTTCGTCTGGCCCCGCGACTACACCACCGCCCCGGGTGTCGCCATCAACGAGCACGTGGTGACTGGGAACACCATCGCCAACACCGCCGAGTTCTTCGGCCCGACAGCCAGCTGGGTCGAGTACTCCTTCCCCGCCACTGAGGTCCCGCAAGACGGTGACGTCGACTGGGAGAACCTCGTCGGCCCGCCGCCGGGGTACGACTGGTCAGCGCTGCGCCTGGTCTTGCGCGACACCGCCGACGGGTACCAGCTCATCGGTGTCGTCCACGACGCCTGGACCATCTGAGCCTGGATCCACCGGTTTTGCGCCGGCTGCGCCTCACCTGGTGGGCACGCAGCGGCGTTGTCGCTGCTTGACGGGCCTCGGCCCGCCGGCGCTGCTCCGCCTTGCCACCGCACCGGCCAGGTGAGGCTCGCGACGGCGAAAACCGGTGGATCCAGGCTGAGCTGTCACCGGCGTCCGGCGAAGAAGTCGCGCAGCAGCTGTGCGCACTCCTCGTCGCGCACACCACCGACGACCTGTGCCCGGTGCACCGCCCGACGGTCGCGCACGACGTCCCACACCGACCCGCAGGCCCCAGCCTTGGGGTCCCACGCACCGAAGACGACCCGCGGCACCCGGGCGAGGATCACCACCCCGGCGCACGCCAGGCACGGTTCGAGGGTGACGACAAGCGTGCACCCGTCCAGGCGCCACGTTCCCAGCGTCGTCGCAGCCGCCCGGATGGCAAGCACCTCCGCGTGCGCAGCGGGGTCCCCAGTGGCTTCGCGGGCGTTGTGGCCACGTCCGAGAACCTGCCCGTCGGGTCCGAGCACCACCGCACCGACGGGCACGTCGTCGCTCGCCAGCGCCGCGCGTGCCTCGTCCAGCGCCAGGCCCATCGCCGCGGTCTCCGGTGGTGTCGGCTGCACCCACCTATCGTCCCAGATGCGTCGCCCAGCCCCGTGGCTGGGTAGCGTTCCGTACGGCAGAGCTCAGCGTTTCGTGCAGCAGCGGCCGTTTCGCTGAAGCTGACGACGGGGCAGACGTGCCCGTGGCGTGCGTGGAGCTGGCAGATATGCTCGCAGCCCGCGCAGTGCGGGAGGCAGGTGGTGCGCATGAGGTGCCCAGATGCGGGGGCCACGGGGGCTCGCCCCCGTGCGGGTGCGGGGCTCGGCCCCGCACAGTGTGGTGAGCGACCCCGGCTCGGCCGTGCCGAGCACAGGTATGCCAGAGCGAGCGGTAGCGGTGGGATTCGAACCCACGGTGGGCTCTCACCCACACACGCTTTCGAGGCGTGCTCCTTTGACCGCTCGGACACGCTACCGCCCGACAGGGTACCTGAGCTGGTGGCTGGGCATCCAATCGGGGCGTGGGTGGGGCGGGGTCTGTGCCGGCGCGACGGGGGGTGCAGCGGAAGCGCGGAAATGGGGCTCAAACAATACACGGCGTCAGAATCATCTGGTCTCACCCGGGTGAGAATTGCGTGCACGACACGCGGTGCGACACGCTGGATGGGAGTCAGGTCGCCTCGACGGAAACGGGATCGGGCGACAATGCTGTGCAGGTGTTGCTCACCCGGGTGAGGCGGGCGAGACATTGGCGTGAATGCGCAGGTCAGCGCGGCGTAGATGTGTGTGCCAGGTGTGTGGTAGCGGTGCGGAACGAGTGGAGAGGAAAGAACCGCATACTCCCTGATCACCCGGGTGAACCATTCGGGGGCGTGCTGCACCTGCGACGTGGGATGTATAGATTAAACGATGCAAGCCGGGCAGAGTCGGCCGACCACCTTGCGCCGACGAGTGGCTGCTGCGGCTCATGCGCGCGTTCGGCATGCGGTCGGTACGGCCATGTCCGTCTCCCATTGGTCCGTGCGAGGATGCAAAATCGCTGACGTCCTCGTGGATACGCAGTCGAACTGGAGGATCGTACCGATGCGAAAACGGATTCTCACCGGTGTGTTCGCGGCAGCCGTCGCGCTCGCCCTGGCCACCCCGGTGTCTGCCGCCAACAACGGCAACAACGGAAACAACGGAAATGGAAACGGCAACGGTAACGGCAACGCCGTCACCGCTGCCACGGCTCAGACGGTCTACCTCAAGGGTTCCGGGTCGAGCTTCAGCGCGAGCGGGTGGAAGAACACCTTCTCCGTCGGGACGCTCGCCGCCGGTGAGACGCCCAACGTCTGGCACCTGGTCTACTCTGGGAAGATCTTCGCTGACGTCACCAGCATGCAGGTGACGTTCACCAACGGTGAGGTCTTCGAGTGGACCGCAGACATGGGCCCGTCGGTCAACGGTGGTGGCAACAACATGGGCTGGGTCATCGCGGCCCCGTCCGGCTGGCAGATCGCCTACGTCGACAAGGGCAACAACAACAACAGTGACAGCTTCCTGGTCACCAGAGAGGCTGGGAACGTCAACTTCAACATCAGCGGTTTCAACAAGGGACGTCCGGCTCCGCCGCCGGTCGGCCCTCCCGCAGGCAAGCTGACCCTGGACAAGACCGTTGATGGCCAGCTGTTCGCCCAGTGGGCTGCCGATGGTGACGTCGACGTCGACGCTCTGCTCGAGGGTATGAGCTTCTCGCTCTACGCAGCCGACGACGAAGAGCTCGCGGTCCGGCTGGCGCAAGGCACGCTGGGCGCGGACGGCAAGATCACGTTCAACCTTGCTCCTGGTGCCCTCGCTCCAGGTTGGTACGTCGTCGTCGAAGAGCTCAGTGGCCTGGCTGGCGAGGTGTTCGCGGAGCCTGCGCCGTTCGTCATCTACTTCAACGGCTACAGCGCGAGCGTCGTGGGCGACACCTTCGACCCGTCGTCGGACTTCACCGTCAACTCCGGGTGGGTCGTCATGGGGCCGCGAGGTGTGCCGCTGCGGACCGAGTTCGCGGGCAACGACCAGGTTGCCCCGTTCGTCTGGAACGGCGAGAAGGACAGCCCGAACTATCCTGAGCAGTACCGGCACCAGGCGAACGAGGTCCAGGGCATCAGCACGCGGACCAGCGCCGGGGGCGAGTACCCGGCGTTCTGCGCCCATGTTGGGTCGTGGGCGTACAGCAACAACGCCTACGCGCCGTACACCCTTGACGAGACGTCCCGGGCCAAGATTCTCTCGGCCTTCAACTTCATCGTCTCCAAGTACGGTGACGGTTCAGCAGACACCTTCGGCCTGGCTGCCGAGCCGAATGCTGCACGTATCCTCGCGCAGATGGCTGTGTGGTACTTCTTGCCTCCTGACAGCGATGAGTTCAAGATCAACTCTATCGAAGTCATCGCGGTGCCCAGCTGGCTTGCCGGCGAATGGACGACCGAAGGGCTGAACGCTGCGTTCGCCGAAGTCGTCGCCGCCGGCCAGGGCTACGCCTACGTCACCGGTCCGGTCAAAGGCCTGTTCTACATGGTCGGTGACATCGACGACGTCGGTGGCAACCAGCCCCAGATCGTCCCGCTGTTCGCTGACGGCAAGGTCAACAACACGACCAAAGGCGAGCTCGTCGTCTCCGCCGCCCTCATGGAGAGCTACACCGAGCAGACCATGAAGCTCGAGCAGCAATGGCGGACCGGGCGGTACGGCACCTCGTGGACGACGGCTGACCGCCCGTCGATCACTGGTGAGGGCTGTGGCAACAACAACAACCAGAACGAGACGTACGTGGAGATCCCCGTGTCCGACCTCGTGCCTGGGGCTGTGCTCGGCCCGTACCAGATCGGTTCACGTGACAACGCCAACGTCCCCGTCGGCGGCGAGTACTTCGTCAGCGTCAACGCCGCAGGCCAGGTCGTCGTCACCGCCGGTGACAACGTCGTGCGTGCGACCGAGGTCGTTGCCAAGGTCTTCGTCACCAAGCCCTGCTGGGGCCAGGAGGCCAACAACGGCGGCGGCGTCACGCTCGTCGGCGGCGGTTCGGTCGTTGCCCACAACGGGTGGGACCAGAAGACGACGTTCAACATGAGCTCGGTCGAGGGCGCCTCTGTGTTCCTCATGGTCCACGGTTCGAGCGTCACCTACCGCACCCCCGCCGGCGAGGCCTGCGTCATCGACACCCAGACCACGGTCGAGCGTGGCTACACCGGTGAGCTCGTGGCCTACTTCACCATCGAAGGCGTCGACGGCGAACATGCGCTCGGCGCTCCGGTGGCCCTGGCCCCCGGCACCTACGTC
>WRCL01000004.1 GCA_009783975.1 Micrococcales bacterium | reverse complement strand
GTGTGGTCAGGGCCCGACGGGACGTGCACGTTGAAGACGTCGTTTGCCACTGGTGGGGCGCACACGTACCAGGCGTACGTCGCGGCTGACACGTCGCTGAACGACCTGCAGGCGAGCAGCAACGAGGTGGTGGTCGAGCGGGCGGCGTGGACGGTGGCGCTGTCGGCGGACAAGCTGGCTTTCGCTGTTGGTGAGAAGGTGACGTTGACCGCGACGCCGAACCAGGACGTCAAGGCCTCGTCGTACCGGCTGGTGGTCAAGGACGTCACCACTGGTGGGGTGCTGGGGTACTGCGGGTCGAGCAGCAGCGTCGCGGTGTGGTCGGTGGTGGACGGCACGTGCACGGTGACGACCTCGTTCGCCACTGGTGGTGCGCACACGTACCAGGCGTATGTGGCGACCGACAACACCGGGAACAACCTGCAGGCGACCTCCAACGAGGTGGTGCTCGAGCGGGCGGCGTGGACGGTGACGCTGGCGGCGGACAAGGTGACCTTCGTCGTTGGTGAGAAGGTGACGTTGACCGCGACGGCGAACCAGGACGTCAAGGCCTCGTCGTACCGCCTGGTGGTGAGGGACGTCACCACTGGTGGTGTGTTGGGGTACTGCGGGTCGAACAGCAGCGTCGCGGTGTGGTCGGTGGTGGACCGCACGTGCACGGTGACGACCTCGTTCGCCACTGGTGGTCCGCACACGTACCAGGCGTACGTGGCTGGCGACAACGCTGGGACCGACCTGCAGGCCACGAGCAACGAGGTGGTCCTGCAACGGATGGCTTGGGCGGCGGCGCTGGTGTCGGACTCTGCAGAGTTCGCCGCTGGGCAGAAGAGCACGTTGACGGTCACGGTGAACCAGGACGTCAAGGCCTCGTCGTACCAGGTGGTCGTCAAGGATGTGACCACTGGTGGCACGGTCGGGTACTGCCATGCCGGCACCGACAGCAACGCGACGTGGTCGGCGGGGGCCAAGACCTGCACGGTCCAGGTCTCGTTCCCCACCGGGGGGCCCCACACGTACCGGGCGTACGTGGCGGCGGGCACGTCGCTGGCAGACGTGCAGGCCCTGAGCAACGACGTGGTCGTGCAGCGGATGGCGTGGACGGTGTCGTTGTCGGCAGACCGCACGGTGTTCGACGCTGGCGAGAAAGTCGCGCTGACTGCGACGGTGAACCAGGACATCATGAAGTCGGGGTACATGGTCTTGTTCCGCGACGACGCTGGCACGAACCGGGGGCACTGCCGGGCGGCCAGCGACAGTGCCCCGTGGTCGCCCACGGACTTGACGTGCACGGTCCAGGTGTCTTTCGCCACCGGTGGCCCCTACACGTACCAGGCGTACGTGGTGGCGGACTGGACCCTTGCCGACACGCAGGCAGCCAGCAACGGCGTGACCTTGCAGCGGGCGCCGTGGACGGTGACCTTGATGTCGTCGGCGTCGTTGACCAGCGCAGGAGACACGATCACGCTCACCGCCGCGGTCAACCAGAACATTAAGCAGGCGGACTACATGCTGGTGGTTCGTGAGGTGACCGCCGACTCTTTGGTCGGGTATTGCCAGGTGGGCAACGACTACGGAGGGGTGTGGTCGGCGGACGACAAGACGTGCACCGTGACGGTCAATGTCGCGTCAGGTGCTGTGCGCGTATATGTGGCGTATGTCGCGATGAACTTCGGACGTGACGACATCCAGGCGATCTCGAATGGGTTCTCGGCTCCGAACACTGGTGGCCCGGGGTTGCCGGGCGAGACCGCGGGTGGGTCGAACCCGTCGCAGGCGTGCGCCCAGACGTGCCACGGGGACCCGGTGAACACTGCGACCGGTGAGTTCTTCGAGCACATGGTGGACCTTGAGGTCCCGGGCCTGGGCCCGGGCCTGGTGTGGGCGCGCACGTATGGGTCGCAGGTCGCCAGCGACGACACCGGCCTGGGGTTCGGGTGGTCCAGCCCGTACACGATGCGGCTGGTCGGTTCTGGTGGTGCGGGCCTTGCCTCGCCGTGGGTGGACGTGGTCCAGGAGAACGGGTCCAGGGTCCGGTTCGCTGCTGACGGGCTGGGCGGGTTCGCCGCGCCTTTGCGGGTGCTGGCGACCTTGGAGCGGGCCGGTGACGGGTCGTACCGGTTCGTGCGTGGCGCCAGGCAGGTGTTCGTGTTCGACACGGCTGGTGTTTTGGTGCGGGTGGAAGACCTCAACGGCAACGGGGTCGGCCTGTCGTACGACCCGGGCGGGCACCTGGTGCAGGTCAGCGACGACGTGGGCAGGTCACTGGTGGTGACCTGGTCGGGGGACCGGGTCGCGCAGGTCGCCGACCTGGCGGGGCGGACCGTGTCGTACTCGTACTCGCCGTCTGGTGACCTGGTCGACGTGACGCAGGCCGACGGCACGCACCTGGGGTACGGGTACACCGCGCACAAGGTGACCTCGATGACCAGCGCCACTGGTGGGGTCACGACGAACGTCTACGACTCTTCGGGCCGGGTGACGTCCCAGAGCGACCCGTTGGGCCGGACCACGACCTTCGCATACGTCCTTGGTGGGGTGCTGGTGACCGACCCGGCCGGGAACGTGACCCGCGAGCAGTACGTTGACGGGCGCCTGGTGCTGCAGACGGTGGGGTATGGCACCGCGGCGGCTGCGACGACGGTCCTGGTGTACGGGCCGACGAACCAGCCGGTGCTCGTCACCGACCCGTTGCGCCAGGTGACCACGCACACCTACGACGCCGCGGGGAACCGCACCTCCACGACCGACCCGCTGGGCCGGGTGACCACCTGGACCTACGATGGGCTGGGCTCCATGACCTCGGCGACCGACCCGACGGGTGCGACGTGGACGTTCACGTTCGACCAGCGGGGCAACCCCACTGGTGCGACCAGCCCGACCGGTGCCCAGACCACGGCCGTGGTCAACCCCGACGGGACGGTCGCATCAGTCAGCGACCCGCTGGGCCTGGTGACGTCGTACACCTACGACGCCCGCGGATACCGCACCTCCACGACCGACCCGGCCGGTGCCGTGGTCACCGCAGCGTGGGACCTGGCCGGCCAGATGACCTCAACCACCGACGCGGTGGGCAAGACCACCGCGGTCGGCTATGACCAGGCGGGCCGGGTGACGTCGGTCACCGACCCCACCGGTGCGGTCACCACCGTCGGGTACGACGCCGCGGGACGGCCCACGACCGTCACCGACCCGCTGGGCCGCACCAGCACCGCGGTGTACGACGCGGCCGGGCAGCTGGTCTCGGCGACCGACCCAGCCAACGCGGTGACCTCGACCGGGTACGACCTCGCCGGCCGGGTGGTCCAGGTCACAGACCCGACCGGTGCGGTCACCGGGTACGCCTACGACGCTGCCGGCCGCCCCACGGCCGTCACCGACCCGCTGGGCCAGGTGACGACCACCACCTACGACGCGGCGAGCCAGGTCACCGCCGTGACCTACCCCTCAGGTGCGACCTGGGGCTACACCTACGACGCTGCCGGCCAGGCGACCGTGGTGAGCGACCCGCTCGGGGCAGTGTGGACCACGTCCTACGACGCTGCCGGGCGGGCGGTCACGGTGCACGACCCGCTGGACCGCACAGTGACGATGGCCTACGACGGGGCCGGGCGTGCCACGTCAGTGACCCGCCCCGACGGTTCGGTGCTGACCTGGGCCTACGACGCGGTTGGGCGGACCACCGCCCACGCCGACCCGTCGGGCACGACCACGTACGCCTACGACAACGCAGGCCGTCCCACCCTGGTCACCGACCCGGCCGGGCGGGCCACCGCCTACACCTGGGACGCCGCCGGCCAGCTGACCGCGACCACCTTGCCTTCTGGGGGCACCGCGACCTACGGGTACGACAACGCTGGGCGGCGCACCAGCACCACCTACTCTGACACCACACCGGACGTGACGTGGACCTACGATGCGGCCGGGCAGGTCCAGCAGGTCTCCGACGGCACGTCGTACACGTGGACCCCCACAGGCCTGGTCGCCTCGATCACCCGGCCCACAGGCACGGTGATGTACGGCTACGACACCGCTGGGCGCCCCACGACCATCGGGTACCCCGACGGGAAGCAGGTCACCTACACCTGGGACGCCGCCGACCAGCTGGTCAAGGTCACCGACTGGACCGGTGGCCAGTACCACCACACCTGGACCGTCGACGGCCAGGTCGCCTCGGTGACCTACCCCAACGGTGTGAGCACCGGCTGGGACTACGACACGGCTGGGCAGAACACCGCGGTGACCACCACGCAGCCTGACGGGACCGCCTTGCTGGCTTTGGCGTACACCTTCGACGACGCCGGGCAGGTCGCCACCAGCACCTCGGTGCGGTCCCCGACCGGCAGGTCACCACCGAACCCCGCGTCGACCACCTCCCAGCTCACCTTCGACCCGCTGGGCCGGCTGGAGACCGTCACGGGGACCGGTGCGGGCACGTTCGGCTGGGACACCGCCGGGCTGGTGACCGGCACCGCTGACGGCCGGTCGTTGTCCTACGACACCGCAGGGCGCCTGGCCGCGGTGGCCAAACCCGGCACGGGCACGACCACCTTCGGGTACGACACCAACGGCAACCGCACCACCGCCACCACGACCACCGGCACGGGCACGACCACGCAGACCCTGGGGTGGGACCTCGCCGGGCACCTGGTCACACACACCGACGCGACCAGCGCCACCGCGTACACCTACGACGCGACCGGGCTGCGCACCTCGGCGACCACCACCACAGGTGGGACCACCACGTCTGAGCAGTACGTGTGGGACACCACCCGGGCCGTGCCCACCGTGCTGGCCGACGCCGAGCACACCTACGTCTACGGCCTGGGCGACACCCCCCTGGCCCAGGTCGGGACCAACGGTGAGGTGGTCTACCTGCACACCGACCTGGTCGGGTCGGTGCGCACCGCCACCGGGCCAGGCGCGCACGTGGTGTGCGACGCCGACTACGACCCCTACGGCCAGCCCCAACCGGTCACCACCGACCCGTGCACCAGTGTGACCAGGTTCGGGTACGCCGGGCAGTACACCGACCCCACCGGCCTGCAGTACCTGCGCAACCGGTACTACGACCCAGCCACCGCCCAGTTCGTGTCAGTCGACCCCCTGGCCGAAGTCACCGGCGACCCATACGGGTACGCAGGCGGCAACCCACTGCAGAACACCGACCCCCTCGGCCTGGACTGGGAAAAACGGTTCTGGGACACAGTGCGCACCGTCAGTAATGCCTCAGCCGGCTTCGGTGATGCCATGACCATGGATGGCACTAAGGCCATCCGGCAGTTGTTCCTCATCGACGACGTCGTCAACTACTGTTCAGGCGCCTATACCTGGGGTGGGCATGCCGGCACTGCTGCTTCCCTCGTTATCCCGGGCGGCAGCGCAGCCCGGGGCGCAACAAGCTCGTCACGAATGGGTGCTTCCGCATTCGCCAGATCCACCACGAGAGCCAGTTCGGACGCAGTCGCGAATACCACTGTCCGAAATGCCGCAAAGAACGAACACAGCCTGGTGGCTCGGGCGCGAGCCAGTCGGACAATTAATTCTGAACAAGGATCGATCGGACGCAGTCCGTACACCGGCCGGATGACCGCTCACGGCGAGAAGCGTATGGCTGAAGCGGGTTTCGACGACGTTGACGTGGCATTGATGCGTGGCAGTGGAAGGAGTTATGAACAGATGGACGGTGCCATGGCATATGTCACGAGTGCCGGAAAAGGGAAGTATAACTATATCGTCGAAAACCTTGAACACGAGATCGTGACAGCCCACCGAGGCATGACGGCTGAAGAGTTAGCGGGATTGGCACGGAACTATGGATGGTCAGGATGATAACTAATCGCCTTGCATACACGCACGACAGCGTAGCAGACGCGTCATATATCTACTTCGGTGACCCTGCCTGCAGTTCGGAGGCGCGGGGCGCCTTCCTGGGCGTTCGACTTGACATGGCCGCCATTGTCGTGAGTTTTGGAGACGAGGGGCGTCTCATGGGCATCGAGGTGCTCGGTGCGAGCAAGGTCCTTCCTCAAGAAATTCTGAATGACACTTCTGAGCAAGAGTCACCGAGACAAGCGGTGCCCCGTTTCCTCGACTGTGCGTACGACGACGTGTCCGATGTCGCCCGGGTACTCACCTGCTCGTCACCGTGCGCTGTAATTCGCAGAGTGGCGGCAGAGATCGCGCCAGAGCAATTTTCTGCCACGGTCGACTTCTCCGACGGTAGCAACATTATTGGGATAGAGATTCGGAACGCGAGCCATGTTCTGCCGAGTGCGCTTCTTGGTCCGGGCGACTAGTGGAATGGTGGAATGTGCGTGCTGCACGAAATTTGCGACCACGTCAGTCAGAGGAGGATGGAGGTCAGCCCAGTAGCACCAGGGACACTCTCGCTGACGCGGTCGATCGGTCGGCCATCGCACAACGCAGCAGTCAAAGCGGAGATCCGGTCACTCTTTCGCGCGAAAGACTTCCGGGTGAATCAGCAGCAAGTGAATGCCGCAGGGCAGCGGGTAGGAATAAATCGTCCCGACCTGCAGTACACGCTCAACAGAAAGCGACACTATGTCGAATATGAAGGTGTTGGTAATCCTCGTGGAGCCGAACACGAGGCACGGATTCTCGCGAATGACCCAAACGCTGTCTTCGTCTTAAGGATTGTGCCATGATGCTTCCCTCTTCGCACGGAGGAAAAACCACCGAGACAGTCGGCTACTTCGCCTACGACACGCAAAAGCTGGTCGATTGGATTTATCCCGGATTTGCCGCGATGGAAGAGGAGCATTGGATTGAGGTCCGTCCTCGCTGGTCGGGTCCCGAAGACGCTCTATCTGCCCTCGTGCCGACGCCGGCGCTGTTCCGGTATGCTTTCGTCCCGATCGGTGGGTGGACCGTGCTGATGAGCAACGGCCCAGGTGGCAGCGACGTCGGAATCTTACCGAGCCATGCAGCGAGAGGGCTTGGCATCCGGGCTCTGCGGGCCCTCTGCACAGGCGACAACGTCCAGTATCCTGCGCGGGTCCTCGAGGTGTTCGGACCCGCGGGTGACGAGATCCTTGGGTATGAACGGTCGATAGCAGCCGCGAACGACGGGGGCAGATGGGTATTCGAGACCTACGGCACCCCGTTCGACTTTGAAGACTTGGAGGCCTACAAGAGGAGGGTTCGCTCCACCCGTTTCACTGCCGACATGATGTACGCGTACCTACGTGCGCTCGGAGTGCCTCTCGGCGTGGAACCAGAATGGTCTGCCACACGAATGCTAGAGTGGCCCGACTGGGAAGAAGACTTCGCGAGCATATATGGATCTGCCTACTTGAGCTGGGGGGTGGGACAGTAACTCAACCACCTGCGCGAATCAATTCGGTACGGACATATTACTGGAGAAAGTGCGGCGACCCGGGCCAGAAATCTCACGGAGGTATTTTTTCCGATGACGTGGGTCACTCTCGTCGAAGGCGGGCCGATAGAATTGGTCCGCCGTCGTCTCGAGGAATATCTGGAACACAACCCGTTCCTTGCTGATCCGGACTTGGTGCTTCTCGACATGATTCGCACCGAAACGGGTGACATACTCCGAGTGAGGGTACGCGCTGATGTCGCAGATGCAGTGATGCACCTGAAGGACGAGAAGTGATTCAAAGTCGGCCAGTCACGACGCTGCGTCTTGGCCCCAGCGGAACTATGGATGGTCAGGATGATAACTAATCGTCTTGCATGCAGGGCGAGAAGCGATTCAAAGTCGGCCAGCCGCGACGCTGCATCTTGGACCCATGTGAACGGGGGACGGGTGTTGTCAGGTGCGCATCTCCGCGGCGAGGTTAGTGCGGATCTTGACGAGCTCGGTGACCGGGCTGGGCTTGCGGACGGCTGGCTTCACGTCGTGCTCGGCGCTCGGCGAGGAAGAAATACGGGAAGATGGAGGACGGGCCCTGGTGCCCGGACCGTGTCTGAAGAATCGGGTGGGCGAGTTCGATGGTTGCATGACGAGTTCGTGGGCTAGATGACGAGTTCGATGATCTAATCATCGAACTCGTCATCAAACCCACGAACTCAGTCTGGGTGGGGACTACGAAAGAGTGGGGGCTATGCCGAGACTGGGGTGGATCGCCGCGCCCACACGAGGGGCGGACGACGTTATTGGGTGATCTCGATCCAGAAGAACTCTCGCGAGCCCAAGGTGATCAGGACTGTGCCGTCGGGGCTGACGGTGCCGAGCGTCGCGCCGCCGAACACGTCGCGTAGCACCCGGCCTGGGGGGACTGACTCGGGCAGGGTGATCGTCGCCGAGCGGGCTGTGGCGGCGAGGTTCGCCACGACGAGGACCATGTCGGCCGCGGTGGTGCGGTCGGCGGGTTTGGCGCGCAAGAACCCGAGCACAGCGTCGTTGTCGCACCCGAGCACCTCGAAGGTGCCTGCGCCCAGGCTTGGGTGGCACCGGCGCACGGCGAGCATGCCGTGCACCCAGTGCAGCAACGACGCGGGTTGGGCGAGCTGGGCTTCGACGTTGACGTTGCCGTAGTGGTAGACCAGCGACTGCACGAGCGGCAGGTTGAGCTGGCCAGGGTCGGCGGTGGAGAACCCGGAGTTGCGGTCGGGGGTCCACTGCATGGGGGTGCGCACGGCGTCGCGGTCAGGCAACCAGATGTTGTCGCCCATACCGATCTCGTCGCCGTAGTACAGGCACGGTGAGCCGGGCAGCGACAGCAGCAGGGCGTGCGCGAGCTCGATCTCCTTGCGGTTGTTCTCCAGCAAGGGGGCCAGGCGCCGGCGGATCCCGACGTTGGCGCGCATCCGCGAGTCGGTGGCGTACCACCCGTACATCGAGGCGCGCTCCTCGGTGGAGACCATCTCCAACGTCAGCTCGTCGTGGTTGCGCAAGAACGTCGACCACTGGCCCGCCGCGGGGATGGGCGGGGTGTCTTCGAGGATGTCGATGATCGCGTTCGCGCGTTGGTCGCGCAGGGCGTAGAAGATCCGTGGCATCACCGGGAAGTGGAAGCACATGTGGCACTCGGGTTCTTTGTCCGTGCCGAAGTAGTGCACGACGTCCTCAGGCCACTGGTTCGCCTCGGCGAGCAAGATCCGGCCTGGGTACTCGTCGTCGACCATCCGCCGCATCGTGCGCAAGAACTCGTGGGTCTTGGGCAGGTTCTCGCAGTTGGTGCCCTCAGCCTCGAACAGGTACGGGACGGCGTCGAGACGGAAACCGTCCACGCCGAGGTTCAACCAGAACCGGGCGGCGTCGAGCATCGCGTGGCGGACTTTGGGGTTCTCGTAGTTGAGGTCAGGCTGGTGGCTGAAGAAACGGTGCCAAAAATACTCCCGGCGCACAGGGTCCAGCGTCCAGTTCGACGTCTCGGTGTCGACGAAGATGATCCGGGCGTCGGGGTACCGGGTGTTCTCCTGCGACCACACGTAAAAATCCCCGTACGGCCCGTCGGGGTCTGACCGCGACGACTGGAACCATGGGTGGACGTCTGAGGTGTGGTTCATGACCATGTCGACCACGACGCGGATCCCGCGGCGGTGCGCCTGCTCGATGAGCGAGGCGAAGTCCGACATCGTGCCGTACTGCGCGGCGACCGCGGTGAAGTCCGACACGTCGTACCCGCCGTCGCGCATCGGCGAGGGATAGAACGGTGGCAGCCACAGGCAGTCGACCCCCAGCCACTGCAGGTAGTCCAGGCGGGCGACGAGCCCACGCAGGTCCCCAACCCCGTCGCCGCCAGAGTCGGAGAACGACCGCAGCATGACCTCGTAGAACACCGCCCGCCGGTACCACTGGGGGTCGTCGGTCAGCCCCCCGACCGACACTGGGTCCACACGGGGCTGGCGGCGCGGGGGCAGCGCGGTCAAACCCAGCGCGGGGGTCCGCGGCGGGGGCTGGACGACACGTACTGGTGCCGCCGACCAGCGGCCGACCGGTGGGCTCACGGGGCGCTCACCGTCATGATGTGCGCACAGCTGGACTCAGGGGCCAGCCGCACGTAGTTGTCGCACCACCACTCGTGGGACTCACCAGTGAGCTCGTCGACGACGGTCAACCCGCGGTCGGTCGGCAGGCCAAGGGCGGCCAGGTCCAGGTGGACCCACCCTTCTTGGGTGTGGAACGGGTCGAGGTTGACCACGGCGACGACGACGTCACGCAGCCCGGTCGACGAGTGCTCAGGGGCCAGGTGCCGCGAGAAGCACACCATGGCGTCGTTGTCGGTGCTGTGCACCCGCACGTTGCGCAGCTGGCGCAAGGCAGGGTGGGCACGGCGGATCTCGTTCAGGCGCCCCAGGAGCAGCGCGATCCCGTACTGGTCGCCCTCGGACCAGTCACGGGGTTTGTACTCGTACTTCTCGTTGTCGACCTGTTCTTCGTACCCGGGCCGCGGGACGTTCTCGACGAGCTCGTATCCTGAGTAGATCCCCCACGTCGGTGAACCCATCGCGGCGAGCACCGCACGGACCGCGAACGCACCGACGCCGCCGTGCTGCATGTATGGGGTCAAGATGTCGTGCGTCGTCGGCCAGAAGCTGGGCCGCATCCACGCGGCCTGGTCCGAGCCGACAGTCGCAAGGTATTCTTCGACCTCGGGTTTGGTGTTGCGCCAGGCGAAATATGTGTACGACTGGTGGAACCCGCACTTGGCCAAGGTGAGCATCATCGCTGGACGGGTGAACGCCTCGGACAAGAACAGCACGTCGGGGTGGTCGTGGTGCAGGTCGGCCAGCAGCCGCTGCCAGAACGGCAACGGTTTGGTGTGCGGGTTGTCCACGCGGAACGCGGTGACACCGTGCTCGATCCACACGTCGATGACGCGGCGGATCTCGCAGCGCAGGCCTTTGGGGTCGGCGTCGAAGTACAACGGGTAGATGTCCTGGTACTTCTTTGGCGGGTTCTCCGCGTAGGCGATCGACCCGTCAGCGCGGTGGGCGAACCACTGGGGGTGCGCGGCGACCCACGGGTGGTCCGGCGAGCACTGCAACGCCAGGTCGAGCGCGACTTCCATCCCCAGCTCACGGGCCCGCGCGACGAACGCGTCGAAGTCGTCGAACGTGCCCAGCGACGGTTCGACCGCGTCGTGCCCGCCATCAGGCGAACCGATCGCGTACGGGGAACCGGGGTCACCAGGTTTGGCTTCCAGGGTGTTGTTGCGGCCTTTGCGGAACGTCGTGCCGATCGGGTGCACAGGGGTGAGGTAGACCACGTCGAACCCCATCGCGGCGATCCGCGGGAGCTCATCTGCCGCTGTGCGCAACGTCCCAGAGACCCACTGGCCTGTCGCAGGGTCGACGTGGGCGCCAGCAGAACGCGGGAACATCTCGTACCACGCCCCGGCCAGGGCCAGGGGGCGTTCGACCCGCAGCGGGTAGTCGGGGGACAAGGTGCGCCGGTCGCGCAGCGGGTAGCGCCGCATCACCTGCGGCACCGGTCCGGACATGAGCGCGGCGAACCGGTCGGCTGCGCTGAGCCACACCACCGTCGGCGGGGCTGTGGCGGGCACGGCAGCGGTCGTCCGCGAAGAGCCGTCGTCGGTCAGGGCCCGGGCGCCCTCGCGCAGCACAGCACGGGCTGAGCGGTCTGGCGGGTCCACCCCACGTTGGGCCGCGGCCCGTTCGAGCACCGCCGCCCCTTCCAGGCACATGAGGTCGACGTCGATACCGGCGGGGATCTTGATCCCCGCGTCGTGGACCCATGTCGCCCACGGGTCTGACCAGCTCTCGACGCGGAACGTCCATGCCCCGGTCGCATCGGCACGCACCAACGCCTCGTAGTGGTCCAGGCCGATCCCGACCTCGTGCATACGGGTACGCGACGCCTCGGTGCCGTCGGGCCGAACCAGCACCGCTTCGGCGCTGTACGCGTCGTGGCCCTCGCGGAACACGGTGGCCCGCACGGGGAACACCTCGCCCACCGTGGACTTGGCCGGGAAGCGGCCGGCCTCGCTCACAGGTTGCACGTCGACCACAGGGATGCGGCCGACGGGGGAGTCAGGTGACGGGGCACGTCGGGCGCGCGGAGCCGGTGGCTGAGAGTTGGTGCTCACAAGACGAAACTAGCCCGATTTTGGCCCCAGCGGGACACTGGACGTCAACGTGTCACGTACACGCGCATCGACAAGGGCTCCATGGTGACCTTGGCCCCACCCGGCAGGTGCCCCGGGCCTGCCGCGGCGACGTCGCGTTGGTCGTCGGGGTGCTCCCAGACTGAGTCCCACACAGCCAGCCACGGGTCGCCGTCTGTGTTGGCCAGGACGACGTCCTGGGGGTCCAACGCCCCGTTGAACACCACGAGGACCACGTCGCGCGCCGACCCTGCGGTCCGCACCATCTGGAAGGTGCGCAGAGCAGGGTCGTGCCAACGGGCGTGGTCGAACAGCACCCCCGCCGGGTCGTACCACGCCAGGTCAGGCAGGCCTGAGGCCAGGGGAGCCCCGGTGTAGAAACGTTCGGTGCGCAGCGCCGGGTGGTCGCGGCGCAAGGCGAGCAGGTGCGTGGCTGTGGCGAGCATGTCTGACTGCCACGGCGCCAGGTCCCAGTCGACCCAGGAGATCGGCGAGTCCTGGCAGTACGCGTTGTTGTTGCCCTGCTGGGTGCGGCTCATCTCGTCGCCGGCGACGATCATCGGGGTGCCGGCGGACAGCACGAGGGTGGCGAACAGGTTGCGCACCGACCGGCGCCGCAACGGGGCGATCTCAGCGGCGGGAGAATCAGGCAGCACCGGGCCTTCGACCCCGTGGTTCCACGACTTGTTCTCGCTGGCCCCGTCGCGGTTGTCCTCGCCGTTGTCCTCGTTGTGCTTGTGGTCGTACGCCGCGAGGTCGGCAAGGGTGAAACCGTCGTGCGCAGTGACGTAGTTCACCGACGCCTCTGGTCCACGTACGAGCGGGGGGTTGCCCGCGCCGAACAGGTCCACCGACCCGGCCAGGCGTGTGGCCAGCTCACGCACACGGTGCCCAGGCAGCCCGTGGGCGGCGCGGGCAGGGTCGGCGAGCCAGAACGAGCGCACCGAGTCGCGGAACCGGTCGTTCCACTCGGCGAACGGCAGGCCGAACTCGCCGGTCCGCCACCCACCAGGGCCCACGTCCCACGGTTCGGCGATGAGCTTCAGACCGTGCAGCGACGGGTCGGTCGCAGCCCCGACCAACGTGGGGTGGTCAGCGGTGAACCCGTCGACCCCCCGCCCCAAGGTCACAGCCAGGTCGAACCGGAACCCGTCGACGCCCACGACGTCAGCCCAGTAGCGCAGCGAGTCCAGCGTCAGGCGCACGACCTCTGCCCGGCGGAAGTCCAAGGCGTTGCCGGTGCCGGTGACGTCGGCGTACATCGCTGGGACGTTGCAGTCGTAGGCGTAGTACAACGCGTTGTCCAAGCCCCGCCACGACAGGTGCTGGCCGGCCGGCCCGCCTTCGGCGGTGTGGTTGTACACGACGTCGAGCACGACCTCCAGACCTGCCTCGTGCAAGGTGTGGACCATCGTGCGCACCTCGGCGAGCACAGCGGCGGGACCGCCAGCGCGTGCAGCGGCCGTCGCGTACGGGGCGTGGGGGGCGAAGAAGCCCAGCGTGTTGTACCCCCAGTAGTTGGTCAGGCCACGGCCGACGAGCAGCGGTTCGGACGTCGCGGCGTGGATCGGCAGCAGCTCGACCGCAGTGACGCCCAGGCGTAGCAGGTGCTCGACGACCTGCGGGTGGGCCAGGCCGGCGTACGTGCCGCGCAGCTCGGCTGGGACGAACGAGGCCAGGCGGGTCAGACCGACCACGTGCGCCTCGTACACCACGGTGCGGGCCCACGGCGTCCACGGACGGTTCGTCGCCGGGTCGGGGCCGTCCAGCGCGGCAGTGTCGACGACGACACCGTGCGGCACCTGGTCGGCTGAGTCGCGCGGGTCTGGCGGACCGCAGGCGTCACCGCGCAACAGGCTGTCGACGGTGTGCCCGTACGTCGCCGGACCGTACCCCAGCTCGCCGACAAGGCCCCGGGCGTACGGGTCGACGAGCAGCTTGGCAGGGTTGTACCGCAACCCGTGCAGAGGTTCCCACGGACCGTGGGCGCGAAACCCGTAACGCAGCCCGGCACCGGCCCCCGGCACGTGCGCGGTGAACACCCCGTGGCGCGGACCGTCCATCGGTACCCGCTGCTCTGACGCCGGTGACCCGGTCTCGTCGAACAGGCACAGGTCCACAGCCGTCGCGTGCGGGGCGAGGACGGCAGCATCGACACCGCCGCGCACCGGCTGCAGGCCCAGGCGGGGCGGAGACGTCGGTCGGTTCACGGCACCCATTGTTGCGTGCCGCACCCACAGCGGCGAGGACCCGTCCAGCACGTGGGTCGCCGCCGCCGCTGCAGTGCGCCACCAAGACCGCCTGCGACCAGTGCGCATGGCCGGTCAGCGTACCCGCCCCAGGCAGGTTGTGCGACCGGCCTCAGCTGACACGGTCGGCGGGGGCGGCAAAGGTGTTGCACGTCCCGGCGGACGTCGTCGCCAGACCCGCCCCAGCCCAGTACGCGCGGTTGACGGCCGTCCCATGGTTTCCCTCGTAGGCGGTGGCGTCCGCGACCTCTGCGAAGAACTCGACGACGCGTTCGCGGTCAGCGGTCGTCAGCCCCAGTGACTGGGAGACAGAGTTGAGGACGGCCCCGGCCATGCAGTCCGCCTGCAGCTCCTTGCGCCGGTGCAGGTCCCGGCCGCCGGCCTCATCCTCGCCGCCTGCGACCATGCCATGGCTCCACAAGATCTGGACCTGCTCTTGGACGAGGTGGGCGAACTCGTGGGCCAGCGCGGACTCGACGACCAGAGCCTGCGGACGAGCCTGCAGGTAGGTGCCCGAGTAGTAGATCGCCTTGTCGGCCCGGCAGTAGCTCACACCACCGCGAAGGTCGCCGCACGGGCCCGACGCCGCACGGGGGTAGACCGTCACCTGCGGGCGTGGCAGCGAGAACCCAGCAGCGGCGACAGGACCGGTCCACGCGTCGAGCAGGCACTGGACGAAGCTCGCCATACGTTCCTCGTCCTGGCTGGTCGAGGCGCTGGCGTAGTCGGTGTCGTCGACGTGGCACGTGGTTGGTGACAGGTGCTGGGAGTACAGGCCGTTGGACTCCAGCACGGCGCGTGCCTCGTCACGGGTCACCGGGACGCTCGGCGCGGACGACTGTCGCGCCGGGCTGCTCGCTGTCCGGGTGGGAAGGTGCCCAGCGCCGACGACGAGCACGACCGCAGGCACGACGAGCATGACCAGCACGACGACCGTGATGAGCACCCCCAGCCCCGCCCGTGACCTCTTCGGCGGGCGCGGCTGCGCAGGCCGGGCAGGTCCGGGGTAGGGCGGCGCAGCGCCGTAGTGCTGGCGATGGCGTGGCGGGTACTGCTGGGGTGGGTACTGCGGGTGCGGTCCGGGTCGCCGTGGACCGTGCTGGGGCGGCCAGCCAGGCCGTGCCTGGGCCTGCCACGCGCCGGGGTACCCACGACGCTGCGGAGGCACGCCGGGGCGCTGGGGTGGCCACGGGCCGGGCTGGCTCACCGGACAATCGTAGCTTTTCGCCGCTCGGGTCGGGGCTCAGCTCACACGGTCGGCGGGGGCGGTGAAGGTCGTGCAGGTCTGCAGGCGCAGCGAGCCCAGGCCCTGGCTGGTCCAGTACGCGCGGTTCGCACCGGTCCCGTGGTCGTCGTCGTACGGGACGGTCCCGCCCAGGGTTGTGAACAGGTCGAGGACGCGCTGGCGGTCCGCGGTGCTCAGACCCGCCGAGTCGGAGATCGAGTTGAGGAAGACCCCGGCAAAACAGTCAGCCTGCATCTCCAGGCGCCGGCTGAGGTCGAACTCTTCAGGTTCGGTGGTGGCGATCGCCTCCAGGGCGGCAGCGCTCATCAAGATCATCGTGCGGTACTGCACCGCGTGGGCGAACTCGTGCGCGATGACCGCTTCGCCGACCAGACGCAGGGAGTGGTTGCGTGGAAAGACCGACGCGAGGTCTTTGGCGTAGTAGATCTGCTGGTCGGCCGAGCAGTAGATGGCGTTCTGCATCGGCAGGTCGCCGCACGGGGAGGTCACCTCGGTGGTGTAGACCGTCACCGACGGGTGCGGCAGGGAGAACCCTGCGCTGCGCACCGGGGTGTCCCACGCGGCCATGAGGCAGCTGACGTACTTGTTCAGGTGGGTCTCGATCTCGCGGGTCGACGCGCTGGCGAGGTCGACGTCAGGGATCTGGCACTGGGTCGCTGCCAGGCGCTGGGAGTACAGCGGGCTCGACTCGAGGATCTGGTGCACCTGGGCGTAGGTCGTCGGCACAGGGGGGTCGTCGGGGAACGGGTCGGGGGTTCCTGAGTACGTGGAATAGCTGGTCGGACTGGTGGACCCCGTCGGCCCGTCCGACGCGCTCGACGCCGGCGGTCTGGGGTTGGTCGTCACGTCAGGACGTGTGGCTGCAGTGACGACGAGCACGACCAGAGGCCCGACGATGAAGAGCACCGCGGCCAGACCGATCACCGTCGGCAGCCACGAGCTCTTCTTCTTCGCAGGTCGGCCAGGGGGCAGGTACGGGTACTGGGGGTAGGGCCCGTACGGCTGGGGTGCGCGTTGCTGCGGGTACGACCCAGGGTGCGGAGGCCGTGGCGCCGGCGCACGGTGCTGCGCAGGCGGCTGGGGTGGGCGCTGGGCCGCAGGAGGCTGGGGTGGGCGCTGCTGCTGGGGCGGGCGCGGCGGCGGCTGGGGTGGTGCAGCCGGCTGGGGGGCACGCTGCGGTGCGTACGACGGTGGCTGCGGCGCAGGTTGGGGGGCCTGGCGTGGTGGGTACGACGGGGGCGGGTACGACGGCGGCCGCGGGGCGCCCTGCGGTGGGTACGACGGTGGCTGCCCGTACGCCGGGGCCTGCCAGCCCGGGCGGCCCTGCTGCCACCCGGCCGGATACCCCGCAGGTGCACGTTGCTGCGGGGCGTGACCCCATGGACCCGGCTGGCTCATGGAGACAAGGGTAGCTTTTCGCCACCCGGCAATGGGTCGGGTCTGGCACCCGGACTGCGTGGCCGTGTGTGCGCAGACCGCACACGCACGTGCGTGACACGGCCTAACATGGGC
>WRCL01000003.1 GCA_009783975.1 Micrococcales bacterium | reverse complement strand
CTGCGCCTCAGCACGGACGATCGCCGGGGCGAGCAGCGCTTCGGCGTCCGCCAACGCCTCTTCGGCTTCGTTGACCCCCCCTGATGCCGACAGCCGCGTCGGCCACCACGGGATCAACACCTTTTTCGCGATGTCTGCGAAACCGATGTCGTTCCCGCCGATGCCGACGATGATCACGCCTTGCGGAAGCATGGCGTCTTTGCCGCCAATGTCAAGCAGCGCCTGGTCGACCTGCTGCTCCAAGGTCTTGATCTTGTGCATCTCGCTGCGTGCGTCCAGATCAGCAGCCTTGAGATGCTCAAGGTTTGCCGGAACCACGGGGAAGACCAACGCACCGGGGTGTTTGTCAGCATCCGGGCCCGGCTCAGGAGGAGCGATGGTGACTGAACCCGAGTGCGAGTAGTCGTTGACGACGACGCAGTCGACATCGGCCTGACCAGCCGCGCAGTACGGACGTCCGGTGAACCTGGCGAGAATCTCAGCCATCACCCTGCCCTGGCTGCGCGGGCTCTGGTACGAGTTCGTCTTCGGGTCGCCGCCTGGCAGACCGACGCGCCAGCCCGTCACGCCGTCGCCGACGCCGTTGCCAGCGGTGTACGAGTCACCGAAGATCATGACGGGGAACTGGCCAACTGGCTTGTCTGGGCCCTCGCCGCCCACCTGTGCCGGGTTGGAGACGATCGCCTCACACAGCCAGGCACCCGATTGCGTGTTCTTGCACGCGACGCCGATGTTCGTGTACGCGCCCAGCAGCGCATCCCTGCTCGAGCCTGGCTTCATCCACTCAGTGACGATCTCCGTCACAGTGGCCCGGGCTGGTCCTGCGACCCCTTTCGTCTCGGCGTGGAGGCTGCAGGCGGCCCGCACGGCACCGAGGTCCCCGCTGCCCTGTTGCGCGTCGTTCATCTTCGCGACCCGGGTGTCAGCCTGCTGGGTGGTGCAGTCGAGGACTGTCAGCGGCTTCATCGCGGTGGTCACCTGTGCCGGACCCACCCAGCTTTGCTTCACCGCACGCTGGTCGTTGATGGCCTTGACGACGTCAGCAGCGATGTCACCCGGCCCGGCAGCCGCGAACACGTTGCGCACCAGGGCACCAAGAGGCCCGCCGGCCCCTCCCCCAGCGGTGAGGGCTGCCCCAAGCCCGAGAGTGACGGCGACGCCAACCGCGATCACGGCACGGCGCGCAGGACGAGACGACATGGACATAGCACTCATAACGGAAATCGTAGGCGCCCAGCTCACCGCGCAGATGCCATGTTTCGAGATCAGTACACATTTTTCAGACAGACACACATGTTTCAGGCAGACACACGTGTTTCAGCCTGAAACATCCACGTGGCACCACCGGCCATAGCCCGGACGCCGAGGCAACTTGCCTGGTCAGAGACCTGGACTAGACCATTCCCGCAGATCTGGGACGATGACCGACCGCACCGGAGATGTCACCCTGCGACGACCTGGCGGCCTTCGGGGCGGACGGGGCAGGCGGTGGGGACGGGGCAGCTGCGGCAGGTGTCGTTGGCGGTGGCGGTGAAGGTGGCCGAAGCGACGGTGGCGGCGACGTCGTCGACGAGGTCACGTGCCCACGTGTCGTCGCCGAGGGGGGGCTGGGTACGGACGGTGGCTTTGGCACCGGCCGAGACGTAGACGAGGCGGGCTCCTGCGCTGGTCAGGGACGCCGCTGACCCCATGGGGACCGTGCCGTCGAAAGCGCCGGCGTCGACCGCGAGCTGGTAGGCACCGAGCTGGGCGTCGTGGCGGGACTCGTCGATGGTGCGCACGGTCGAACCAGTCTTGAGGTCGGCGACCACGACGGTGCCGGGACGGGCGCCCATCTCCAGACGGTCGACCTGGCCGTACAGGCGGGCACGTCCGGTGCGCACCGAGAAGCTCTGCTCGACGCTGAGCGGGGCTGGGCGGGCGGCGAAGTACGCAGCGAGCCGGTCCACCATCGCTTCGGCGCGGCGGCGGTCGTAGGTGGCGGCCCAACCTGGGGCACGGCCCAGGGTCCCCCAGGTGTCGGCGAGGGCGTCACGCAGCTCGGCTTTGGTCCCGGTGGGGTGGGCCGCGGCGACCTGGTGCACCAGGGTCCCCAGGTCGGTGTGGCTGGTGTCGGGGGCACGACCGCCGGCCGACTCCAGGGCCCAGCGCAGGGTACAGCGGTGCGCGGCGTCCAGGCGCGACGGTGACAGCGGGACCAGCTCGTCGTCACCCCACAGCGGGGTGTCGCACGACGCCGGCCGTAGGCCCTGCCACTGCGCAGGGTGGGCGCCAGGCACCCCAGCGGCGGCGAGGCGGGCCAGGAGCCGGGCCGCGGCCAGGTCGGTGTCCCCACGGGCGCAGGCTGTCTCAAGCCGGGTGCGCATCTGGGCGACCACACCGCGCAGGTCGTGAGGTGCTGGGGCGGTCGTGCACCGGTCGTCGGGGCCGTCGGCTGGTGGGCTCACCAGGTCCAGGAACACCGACGGTGCGGTGTCTTGGTCGGCGACAGCGGTGACGAGCAGCCGGTCGCTGGCCCGTGAGCACGCCACGGCGAACGCCCGCAGCTCGTCAGCCAAGACCGCTGCGCGCGCCTGGGCCGCCTGCTCGGCCGCTCTCGCACCTGGGTCCGCGGCAGGCGCACCAGATGCTCGTCTGGCAACCGGTCGTGTGGCCACACGCCCAGCGACGATGTCGACAAGCTCTTGGGCTCCCAGCAGGGAGTCGCGAAGACGCAGGTCAGGCCACACACCGTCCTGGACACCGACGACGACGACCTCAGCCCACTGACGGCCAGCAGCCCCAGCGGGGGTGAGCACGGCGACACCGCTGGTCGCACCGCGGGCAGCCAGGGAGTCGGCGGGCAGGTCCTGGGCACGCACCCAGTCGACGAACGCCACCGGGCGGGCCAGGGGCACCCGGTCGGCGAAGCTGTCGGCGGCGGCGAACAAGGCCAGGACGGCGTCCAGGTCGCGGTCGGCACGCTCACCTGCCGCTCCCCCGGCGATCGCCAAGGCCCGCCAGGTCTGAGCCAGGCCGGACGCGTCCCACAGGGCCCACAGCACCGTACGTGCGTCGGCGCCAGGTGCTGCGGCAGCCTCACGTCCGGCGGTGAGGACCCGGCCGAGACGTTCGACGGCCTGGCCCAGGGGCGCAGGGACGAGCGGAACCTGCGCCGGGCACGCGACAAGCTCGACGAGCAGCTCTTCAGACGAGCGGACCTGCGTGCGTCCCTCGGCCGCCGCCGCGCTCACCTCGCTCGCGCGCAACGCCCGGCGCACCCGCCGCAGCCCCAGCGCGTCCAACCCACCCAACGGCCCAACAAGCAGCGACGACGCCAGGACGAGGTCGACGGGCGCCCCGCACACGAGCGCCAACGCGTCGAGCAACGGTCGGCATGCTGGCTCCTCGCGCAGTGCCACATCACTGCCGAGGACCGTGGTCGGCACCCCCGCGGCCCCCAACGCCCGGCGCAGCGCCGCGACCCGTGCCCCGGTGCGGGTGACCACCGCCATCTGGTCCCAGGCGACCTGCCGGTCGAGGTGGGCGGTGCGCAGGCGGTGCACAACATATGCGGTCTCCTGCGCCGCCGACGGCAGCACCGCGACGTGCGGCAGCTGACCAACCTGCGCTGGTCCGGCCAGCGACGACGCACCTGCGTCCACACCAGGGCGAGCCACGGCCCCACGGTGCTCGGCCACCCCGACTGTCCCGATACGGTCGGTGACAGCCCTGGTCAGGGCCCGCAGAACGGGGGTCTGGCGCCACGCTGTGCCCAGGACGACCCTCGTCGCGCCGAGCTCACCGGGGGCACGTCCGACGGCTTGGGCCCGTGCGACGAGCGAGGGCTGGGCACCGCGGAAGGTCTGCACCGCGGTGTCAGGGTCTGCGGCCATGACGATGCGGGCCCCGTCGGCGGCGAGCACCTGGGCCAGCCGTGCGGTGGCGACGGTCGCCTCCTGGTAGTCGTCGACGACGACGAGGTCCCAGCCTGGGCGTGGTGCCCCATGTTCCCAGGTGGCCAGGGCTGTGACGGCTTCGTCGACGACGACCGCAGGGTCCAGCCGGGCCCCCACGTCGACGGTCGTCGCCCGCAACGCCCATGTGGCGAGGTACTCGGCGTAGACCTGCGCGGCGGCGACCCACTCAGGCCGGTGGTGACGCCGGCCCAACGCGGCCAGGGCCTGCGGGTCGAGCCCACGTTCGGCGGCGCGCATGAGCAGGTCACGCAGCTCTGAGCGGAACGCCGCGAGCCCGAGCGTGCCAGGGTCGATATGCGCCGGCCACCGCGGGTCTTGCCCGTCGCCGCAGGCGTGCCCAGCGAGAAGCTCGGCCAAGGCGAGGTCTTGCTCAGGCCCTGAGACGAGCACCGGCGGGGGTTGGCCGTCCTGGGCTGCCTGGGCACGGAGCACCGCGTAGGCCAACGCGGCGGGGCTGCGCACGACGGGACGTTCGGTGACCAACCGCTCGGCGAGCTGGTCGCGCAGGTCAGACGCGGCACGGCGGGTCGCGGTGAGCACGAGCACCCGGGCGGCTGGCACCCCTGAGGCCACGGCGGCCAACGCGGTCTCGACGACGACCGTCGTCTTGCCTGTGCCTGGGGCTCCGAGCACGAGCACATGGCCCCCGGGGCCGGCCCCCGCACCGGCGGCGACCGCAGCGGCCTGCGCCGCGTCAAGCTCTCGCGCGGGGACGCCAGACCCAGGCGCGGTCAGACGCACGCCAGGGGCACCACGGGCAGACATGGTCTGATCTCACCACTGACCACCCACACACCCCAATGGCGGGTCGATATCGATATGGGGTGTGCCATATCGTGCGTTGAGGCAGTGGCACATTAAGATCGGGCGGACGAGCCTGTGAAGGAGGTACCGGTGGAGATCACCATCGGGGTGCAGAACCTGGCGCGTGAGGTCACCCTCGACTCGGACCAGACAGCCGACGAGGTGGCCAACGCGGTGCGCGAGGCGCTGGAGGGCAAGGCTGCCCTCGAGCTGGTCGACCAGCGCGGCCGCCGGGTGATCGTGCCCAGCGCAGCACTGGGGTACGTGGAGATCGGCGCCGAGACCCGCGGACGGGTGGGTTTCAGCTCGCTGTGACTACGCAGTGACTACGCAGTGACTACGCAGTGAGGCTGAGTTTGGACATCCGCCGGGTGTGCTCGGCTGTCAGCTCGTTGAGCACCTTCGACGCTGGTTGCACGTCCTCAGCACCGTCGGGCACCTCACGCAGGGCCGACATCCCTCGTGCAGCCAGACGCCCCAGCGCAGGGTAGGCGGCGAGCAGCCGCGAGACGGTCTGCAACGACTCGCCAACCACCCGCCGGCCCCACAGGGCCAGACGTGAGGCGAGGGCCGGGTCGTCGGCGCACGCCTCGCACAACGCCATCACCGACGCCTCGACATGGTCGGCGTCATCGAGCACATCAAGGACGAGGTCTCGCGAGTCCACGTCGACACCCCAGGCGGCGAGGCGGCAGAAGTCCTCCGAGACCGCGCAGCCGACATACCCGCGCAGCAACCGTTCGGCCCATGTGGCTGGTTCGGTGCGGGCGTCGAAGTCGTCCAGGACACGGTCGAACCGGACGATCTGGACGACCGGGTCACCGCCAAGGTCAGCCAGACGGTCCAGCACACGGTCGCGCCGCGACACAGAGCACGCCGCCAGACGGGAGCGCGACAGCCGCTCAGGGGCGGTGGGTGCGTTGACCGCGTCGGCGGCAAACCGGACGAACGCGTGGTCCGCCAGCGTCGCGACGAGGGCCAAGAGCTCGACAGCGTCTGCGCGCTGGTCTACGTCAGGTTCACCGACCACATGTTGATAGTAGGCCGTCGCGCACGTGCCGCAGCCCACCACACACACCTGGGAGTACGATAGGCGGCGTACATCGGTTGACCGGTCGTCTCGATGACCCTCCCGCCGCCGCGAGCTGGTGGCTATGTTCACGATCGGCTGCCGCCTGGTTGTGGCCTTTCGTGCCTGCGCTCCGTCCCTGGGGTTGCGTGTGCGCGCCACTGACGAAACGAGCGATCACCTTCATGGATGGACAACCTGACGACCTGCGCACCGCCGCTGACGCGGTGCCCACGGACATCCCCACCGGATCACGTGCTGCCGCGTCGGTGCAGACCGTCGACGCGACGTTCACCGACTTTGACGTGCGCCCCCAGATCATCGACGCGCTGGCCGACGTGGGGATATCCCACCCGTTCCCCATCCAGGCGATGACGCTGCCTGTGGCGCTGACCCGGCAAGACATCATCGGCCAGGCAAAAACCGGCACAGGCAAAACCCTCGGTTTTGGGATCCCCCTGCTCGAGCACACGACCGCCGTCAACGAACCGGGCTACGACGACCTGCGCGCGGGAAAACCACAGGCGATGGTCGTGGTGCCGACCCGCGAGCTGGCTGTGCAGGTCGCCGGCGACCTCGCGACCGCGTCGACCCGGCGCAAGGTGCGGATCGTCCAGGTGTACGGGGGGCGGGCGTACGAACCGCAGGTCGACGCGCTGCGCCGTGGGGCCGACGTCGTCGTCGGCACGCCGGGGCGGATGATCGACCTGCTCAACCAGCGTGCCCTGGACCTGTCGCAGGTGACGACCGTGGTGCTCGACGAGGCCGACGAGATGCTCGACCTCGGGTTCTTGCCCGATGTGGAAAAGCTCATCGCAGCGACCCCGGCGGCCCGGCACACGATGTTGTTCTCCGCGACGATGCCCGGTCCGGTCGTGGCGATGGCCCGGCGGTACATGACCCGTCCGACCCATATCCGCGCCGCCGACCCTGACGACGCTGGCCAGACCGTCAAAGACGTCCGCCAGCTCGCCTACCGTGCGCACGCCCTGGACAAGGTCGAGGTGCTCGCCCGGCTCCTGCAGGCCCGTGGACGAGGCCTGACCATCGTGTTCGTCCGCACCAAACGCACCGCGGCGAAAGTCGCCGACGAGCTGACCGAACGCGGGTTCGCCGCCGGGGCGATCCACGGTGACCTTGGCCAAGGCGCCCGTGAGCAGGCCCTGCGGGCGTTCCGCCACGGCAAGGTCGACGTCCTGGTCGCCACAGACGTCGCAGCCCGGGGTATCGATGTCGACGACGTCACACATGTGGTGAACTACCAGTGCCCCGAGGACGAGAAGGTCTACCTGCACCGCACTGGGCGCACCGGCCGTGCCGGGAGCTCTGGCACCGCGGTGACCTTCGTCGACTGGGACGACGTGCCGCGCTGGTCGCTCATCGACAAAGCCCTCGAGCTGGGTAGCCCCGAACCGCCTGAGACCTACTCCACGTCCCCGCAGCTGTACGCCGACCTCGACATCCCCGACGGCACTGGCGGCACCTTGCCCAGGGCCCAACGCACCCGCGCAGGCCTGGCCGCCGAAGAGATCGAAGACCTCGGTGAGACCGGCAAACGCTCTGCTGCCCAACGTGAACGTGGCGAGACCCGCGAACCACGCGGCAAGACCCGCGGCACCCGTGGCCGCGGCGGCAAAACCTCACGCGGACGCGATGGTTCACCGGACCGTACCGGCGGCAAGACCGGCGACCGGGCTGGTTCGCCGAGCAACGAGCGCGCCGACCGGCGTCCACGGCGGCGCACCCGGGGCGGAAAACCCATCGCACCAGAATCCTGACCCTCCTCGCGACTGTCGGCCGGGCAGCTCCCGGGGCACAATGACCGGGAACCGACCACAGGAGAGTCATGCGTACACGGCGGAGCATCATCTGGGTGGCTGCGGCACTGGCTGGGCTGGTCGCGGGGTGCGGCCACAGCGGCAGCGACGACCCGGCGACCACGGCCCCAGCACCGACGACCGCCCCGGCGGCGACCGCCGACGTCGTCGCGGCCACATGGGAGCTTGGGGTCCTCATGCTGCGCGCCGGGGAGGGACCGAACGTCGTCGTGGCTCCCGCAAGCCTGGTCACAGCGTTGTCGATGCTCGCCGAAGGCGCCGTCGGTGACGAAAGCGCACCGTTGGACACCGCGGTGGGCGCCGCTGGTGAGCACCGCACCAAAGCTGTCGCGTGGCTCGTCGGTGCGCTGGCCCGGTACGGCGGTGACCCGGCCGTCGTCCAAGACGAGGACCTGCCTGCAACGCCTGTGCTCCACACCGCCCAGGGCATCGCGTTGGACGACGACACCGAACCGGCACCGGCGTTCCTCGAACGGCTCACCAAGGGGTACGGCGCGCAGGTTGTCGTCACTGACCTGAGCACCCAGCAAGGGATGGACGTGCTGTCGGCGTGGGTGTCGCAGAACACCGGAGGGCTGGTCGACACCACCGGGATCCAGCCGGACTCCGAGACGTTGGCGGTGCTGCAAGACGCGTTCGTCCTCGCCGCGGCGTGGGCCCAGCCGTTCGACCCTGACGGCACCTACGACGCCGACTTCTGGGTCCCAGCCCCCACTGGTAGGACCGTCAAGGTCCCCACGATGCACGCCGAGCTTGACGTGAAGGTCGCCGACATCGACGGGTGGGTGGCGGTGCGCCTAGCGTACACACCCGACCTGTCAGCGGACCTGCTGCTGCCCTCGGGGTGCTGCCCACCAGACGCGGTGTGCGACTGCGCGAACGACCCGAAGGTCGACGACCCGCGGCGTGTGGCCGCCCCGACCCTCGCCGCGCTGTCAACAGCCCTCGACCAGGCCCCGTCACGTACCGTCGAGCTCGCGGTGCCGACACTGGACCTGGCCACGACGACCAGCCTCATGCAGCTGCTGGCGAGCCTGGGGATCGACGACGAGCTCGGGCTGACTGGGGTGCTTGCCAACGGCGACCCGGTGATCGTCGGCCAGGCTGTGCAGCAGACCGTGCTCCAGGTCGCCGAGGACGGAACCCGCGCTGCGGCTGCCACGGAGATCTCGATCATGCCCAAGTCTGCGCCGCTGCCAGGCGAGGTCGAGAAGATCCGGTTCGACCGCCCGTTCCTGCTCGTCATCCGCGACGGGACCACCGGCTGGCCGGTCCTGCTCGCCTCGGTCAACGACCCGCGGTAGCCGGTGCAAGAAGCTGGCACCGGCCGACACAGGAGGAACATGAAGACGCCTCTGCTGCCCCTTGTTGTCGTTGCTGCGATCACCGTCAGCCTTGCCGCCTGCAACCGTGGCAGCCCCGAGGCTGAGCAGACCGGGTCAGGCACACGTGCGGTCGTCACCGACGCCCCGGCGCTCGACGACGTCGTCGCTGCAACATGGGAGCTCGGCCTCGCCGCTGCCCGTACCGGGCAGGGCACTGTCGTCGTCTCGCCCTCGAGCCTCGTCTCGGGGTTGGCGATGCTGGCCGAAGGCGCGACGGGCACCCAGACCGCACCGTTCGACGCGGCGCTGGGCGCCGCCGGCCACCAGCGCACTGACGCGGTGAACATGCTGCTCGCCGCGCTGGGCCGGTACGACGGGGACCCTGCCGCGGTCCGGGCCGCCAGGCTGCCGTCGACCCCGGTGCTGCACACCGCACAACGTGTCGTCCTTGACGACGACCCCGACCACGCACCGGCGCAGGGGTTCCTCGACCGTCTCCAGCGCGGGTACGGCGCTGGGGTGCTCACCACCGACCTCGGCAGCGCCACAGGCACAGCCGCGCTGTCGGCGTGGATCGAGGAGAACACCGGGGGCCTGGTCAAACGCACGGCGATCGTCCCGGACCCGACGCTCGTCGCGGTGCTGCAAGACGCGTTCGTCCTCGCAGCGGCGTGGCAGTACCCGTTCGACCCTGCGGCGACCTACGACGCCGACTTCGCTGCGGTCGTCGGCACAGACCCTTCCACTGTGACCGTCCAGGTCCCGACGATGCACAACGAGCTGCGCGTCCCGGTCGTCCAGGCCGACGGCTGGCAGGCGGTGCGGCTGCCATACACAGACGACCTGTCAGCGGACCTGCTGCTGCCGCCGTCTCGTGAGCACTGCCCGCCGGGCGACTGCCCGGTGTGGACCGAGATCGACCCGACGATGTACCAGGCGCCTGTGCTCGCGGGGTTGTCGGCGGCCCTCGACGACGCCGCAGCCCGCGACGTCAAGGTCGCACTGCCGGTGCTCGACCTTGCGACGACCACCGACCTCATGGACCTGTTGACGTCGCTGGGGATCGTCGACCAGCCCCTGACCGGTGTGCGGGCCGATGGCGGGCCGGTCGTCGTTGGACAGGCCGTCCAGCAGGCCGTGCTCAAGGTCGCCGAGGACGGCACCCGCGCCGCCGCGGTCACAGAGATCGCCGCGGAAGACGCAGGCGCCGAGCCGCCAGAAGAGGTCCTCGAGGTCCGCTTCGACCGGCCGTTCATCCTCGTCATCCGTGACGGCACGACCGGCTGGCCGGTGCTCCTCGCTGTGGTCACCGACCCGCGCTGAGCAACCCTGTGCGGATCGGCAACGACGATGTGCGTGGCTGGTCATTAGTCTGTGGCTGTGTTCGAGCTCGATGACGTCACGGTCCGCCACGACGGGCGCACCGTCTTGCGTGTGGACCACCTGGTGCTGCCTGAGCGGCGGATCGGTGTGGTCGGCGCCAACGGGTCAGGCAAGTCGACGTTGCTGCGTGTGCTCGACGGGTTGGTCGCGCACACCGGGCAGGTCCGCCTCGTTGGCGACACGGTGCTCGACACTGTCCGCGACGGGCGTGAGGTGCGCCGCCGGGTCGGGTTCTGCTTCCAGGACCCCGCCGACCAGATCGTCATGCCGGTCGTCGCCGACGACATCGCGTTCGGGCTGAAGAACCGGCAGGTCCCGGTCGCGCAACACGCCGGGCTCGTCGCTGGTGTGCTTGACCGGTTCGGTATCGGGCACCTCGGACCTCGGACCGCAGCGACGTTGTCCGGTGGGGAGAAACAGCTGGTCGCGCTCGCTGCAGTCCTCGTCCTGGCACCGACGACGGTCCTGTTCGACGAACCGACCGGAACGCTCGACCTCGTCCACTCGTTGCGGTTCGCGCAGACCTTGGCTGGTCTGGACATCCAGGCAGTCGTGGCCACCCATGACCTGGAGCTGCTCGACCAGTTCGACCGGGTGCTCGTCCTGGACGCTGGGCACATCGTCGCCGACGACGCTCCTGGCCCGGCTCTGGCTGTGTACCGCGAGCTGGCCTGGGCAGGTGCACGGTGACGCTCCTGACTGACGTCGCGCCGCGCCCGAGCGCGCTGGGCACCGTCGGTGCACCGACCAAGCTTGTCGTCGTCGTCGCGCTCGGGGTGCTGTGCGCGGTCTCGTCGTCACGTGTGGTGCTCGCCAGCGTCGCCGCCGTCGGGGCGCTGGCCCTCGTCGCGGCGCGGCCGGTGTGGCGACGGCTGGGTGGGCTTGTCGTCTGGTGGGGTGTTGCGCTGGGTGTGACCCTCGCGCTGCAGTGGCTCACCCGTGACCTGGCTGTTGCGGCGACATCGGGGCTGCGCATGGCCGCGCTGTGCCTGCCGGCGCTGGCGGTCATGGCATCGACCGGGCCCGAGGAGCTGCTCGACACCGTGCTGCGTGCGCTGCGGCCCCTGCGCCGGGTCGGGCTCGACACAGGCACTGTGGCGCTGGCGGTGGCGCTGACGGTCCGGTTCGTCCCGGAGCTCGTCAGGCATGTGCACACCCTGCGCGACGCCCAGCGCGCCCGGGGCCTGCGTCCGTCGGTCCTTGTGACCATCCCGCTGCTCGTGCGCTGCCTGGACCGGTCGCGCACGCTGGCCGAGGCGGTCGTCGCCCGGTCCTTCTTCGACCGGAGTGATGATGGCTGAGCCTGGACCCACCGGTTTTCGCCCGAGCGAGCCTCACCTGGCCGGTGGGCTGGCACGGCGGAGCGACAAAGGCAGGCTGGAGGCCGGTACAGCAGCGACAACGCCGCCAGCGCGCCCACGAGGTGATGCGCAGCCGGGGCAACACCGGCGGGTCAACGCTGAGCTGGTCCGGGCGCGGGCTGTTGCTGAGGTGGCCTTGTTCGCTGCGGTCATCGTGGCGTTGGGGATGGTCCCGTCGGTGTACGCGTTCGGCCTGGCGGTACCGGTCACAGCCCAGACCCTTGGGGTGATGCTCGCCGGGGCGGTGCTCGGCGCAAAACGTGGCACTGCCTCGGTCGCCGTCGTCATCGTCCTGGTCGTCGCGTCGCTGCCGGTGCTCTCCGGCGGACGTGGGGGTATTGGTGTGCTCACCAGCCCGACCGGCGGGTTCCTCCTTGGGTGGCTGCCGGCGGTGTTCGTCGTCGGGCTCGTCGCCCGCCGGGCGCTGCGCCTGCCCCCGCGGGCGAGGGTGTGTGGTCTCGTCGGAGCCTGCCTGCTCGGTGGTGTCGTCGTCGACTACGCCCTTGGGGTCCCCTGGTGGTCGGTCGTCACCGGCCAAGACCTCGCCCTCACCGCCGCCCAAGCCGTTGCGTTCCTTCCCGGCGACCTGCTCAAAGCCGTCCTCGCAGGTGTTGCCGCCGCCGCCGTCCACACCCAGGTCCGCCTCGACCACATGTACCCGGCCAGCCACGGGTGAGCCTGGATCGACCCGCGCCTTCACCTGCGCTCCGCCGGATTGACAGGGCTTCGCATCGTGGTCAACGGTTTGCGTCGAACGACACGTGTCTTCACGTGTCGTTCGACGCAAACCGTTGACCACGATGCGAAGCCCGACCAGTTCGTCTGCGGGGTGGGTGGGACACTGGAGGGGTGAGTGACTCTCAGCCTCTGGACGAGCGGGTGACGAACCGGTCGTTGCGGCCTGACTCGCCGGTGTTCTTGGCGTGGGTGACGTCGGGGTGGGGGGCGCGGGTCGGCCAGACGGTGCAGCGGTCGGCGGTGGCAGACTTCGCGGCGCAACGACGGGCGCGGTTGGCCGAACGGTTCCCTGGGGTGCGGTTGGTGGTCCCGGCGGGCTCACGCAAGGTGCGGTCGAACGACACTGATTACCGGTTCCGGGCGCACGCGGCGTTCGCGCACCTGACGGGGCTTGGTGGCGAGCACGAACCTGGTGCGGTGCTGACGATCGGGCCCGACGAGCACAGGCTGTACCTACGGCCACCAGCGGGGCGCGAGACGCCTGAGTTCTTTGCTGACGCACGCAGCGGGGAGTTCTGGGTGGGGCCACGCCCGACGCTGGAGGACATGGCTGTCGCAACCGGTTTGCGCACGGCTGACCTGGCTGGGCTGCGGGACGACCTCGCCGGACCGTTGCTCGTCGTGCGTCATGACGACGCGGTCACTGCCATGGTCGACGAGGTGCGCGGGACGCACGACGCAGACGGGGACGACGCGTTGCATGAGGCGGTGTCTGAGCTGCGGCTGGTCAAGGACGCGTACGAGATTGACCAGATGCGCCAAGCGGTGGCTGCGACGATCGCCGGGTTCACCGACGTGGTCCGGGCGCTGCCGCGGGCACTGGCGCACCCGCGGGGCGAACGGGTCGTCGAGGCGACGTTCGGGGCACGTGCGCGGACCGAGGGGAACACTGTGGGGTACGCCACGATCGCCGCGGCCGGGCCCCACGCGACGACGTTGCACTGGACGGACAACGACGGACCGGTCCGCCGCGGGGACTTGCTGCTGCTCGACGCGGGGGTCGAGGCGCAGTCGCTGTACACCGCGGACCTCACACGCACGTTGCCGGTCGGCGGGCAGTACAGCCCAGTGCAACGACAGGTGTACCAGGCGGTGCTCGACGCGGCCGATGCGGCGTTCGCTGTGGCGGCTCCAGGGACACGGTTCCGCGATGTGCACGAGGCTGCGATGGGGGTCCTGGCGGACCGGTTGGCCCAGTGGGGGCTGCTGCCCGTGGCGCCTGAGGTCGCGTTGCAGCCGGACCAGCAGCACCACCGGCGGTGGATGGTCCACGGGACCTCGCACCACCTGGGGTTGGACGTCCACGACTGTGCCCAGGCCAGACGTGAGCTGTACCTCGACGGGATCCTTCAACCGGGGATGGTGTTCACGATCGAACCGGGGTTGTACTTCCAGCCTGACGACCTGTTGGTGCCTGAACAGCTCCGAGGGATCGGGGTGCGGATCGAAGACGACGTGCTGGTCACTGCTGACGGGTGCGAGAACCTGTCGGCGGGGCTGCCACGGCAGGCAGCTGCGGTCGAAGCCTGGATGGCATCACTCGCGTAGGGTGTGCCCCATGGCTCTGCTTGATGACGTGCGTTCGGCTCTGGCGACAGTGATCGACCCCGAGATCCGTCAGCCCATCACCGACCTTGGGATGGTCCGTTCAGTCGAGGTTGACGCTGGTGTGGCGCGGGTCGGGATCGACTTGACGATCGCGGCGTGCCCGATGAGGGACACGTTGTCGGCTCAGGTGCGCGCTGCGGTCGAAGCCGTTGCTGGGGTGGACGAGGTTGTCGTCGAGCTCGGCGCGATGTCCGACTCCCAGAGGGCTCAGCTGCGCAACCAGCTACGCGGCAGCGGGCCGGCCAACCCGTTTGCCGAGTCGACGACGCAGGTCATCGCGGTTGCTTCAGGCAAAGGCGGGGTCGGCAAGTCGTCGGTGACAGCCAACCTTGCGGTCGCGCTCGCCGCGGAGCACCGGGTGGGGGTCATCGACGCCGACGTCCACGGCTTCTCCATCCCCCGGATGCTTGGGGCTGAGCAGATGCCGACCAAGGTCGACAACATGCTGCTGCCCCCTGTGGTCCATGGGGTCAAGGTCGTGTCGATCGGGATGTTCGTGCCGCCGGGCCAACCGGTGGTCTGGCGCGGGCCCAGGGGGCACCGGGCGCTCCAGCAGTTCCTCAGCGACGTGTTCTGGGGTGACCTGGACGTGCTGCTGCTCGACCTGCCCCCGGGGACTGGGGACATTGCGATCTCCGTGGCCGAGCTGTTGCCGACCTCGCGTCTGCTCGTCGTCACCACACCCCAGGCCGCGGCGGCTGAGGTCGCCGAACGTGCCGGGGCGTTGGCTGCCCACACCCACCAAAGCGTTGTTGGGGTCCTGGAGAACATGTCGTGGCTCGACCTGCCCGACGGGACGCGTCTGGAGGTGTTCGGCTCTGGTGGTGGTCAACAGGTTGCTGACCGGTTGAGCCAGACGTTGGGCACCGACGTCCCCCTGCTCGGTCAGGTCCCCATCGACATGGCCCTGCGCGAGGCCGGCGACGCGGGGACGCCGGTGACCATCTCAGCACCGCAGGCGCCAGCGGCGGTGGCGCTCACCGAGGTGGCCAGCACGCTCATGGGCTGACCGGTCACACCGGTGTGAACTCGTAGGTGACCACGAGCGGGGCGTGGTCGGAGAACCGTTCGGCGTACGTCGCGGCACGGTCGACCCGGGCTGCGGTCGCGCAGGTCAGCTGTGGCGAGGTGAACTGGTAGTCGATCCTCCACCCGGTGTCGTTGTCGAACGCCCGGCCCCGCCACGACCACCACGTGAACGGGCCAGGGCCTGGACCGCCGAGCGCACGTCCCACATCGGTCCAGCCCATGGCGGCCCAACGGTCGAGCCAGGCGCGTTCGTCGGGCAGGAACCCGGACTTGCCGACGTTGCCCTTCCAGTTCTTGATGTCGACCTCGTGGTGGGCGATGTTCAGGTCACCGCCGACAACCGCCGGGGCCAACGTGGCCATGCGGTCGGTGACCAGGGCAAGCTGTGCGTACTTGGCGTCCAAGGACGGGTGGTCGACGGTCGCCGAGTGCAGGTACACCGACGCGAAACGGATGACTGTGCCGCCGACGTCGACGCCGGCCTCCACCCACCGGCCTGGCTCACCTATGTCACTGCGCGGGTCGACCAACGGGGTGCGAGCGGCGACGAGCACCCCAGCACGGCCGGCGGCTGCCGAAGGTGCGTGGGCGACGTACCAGCCGTCGAGCAGCTCGGCGACGACCGCGTCGTCGGCACGCACCTCTTGGACGAGCAGCACATCAGGGGCGGTTGTGGCCAGCCAACCACCCATGCCACGGCGGAAGGCAGCCCGCAGGCCGTTGACGTTGATGGTCGCGACGACGGTCACGGCCCCATCTTGTCACGCAAGGACGTGCTCGTCGCAGGTCAGCACCACAGGGCGTTCGACGGCCAGGGCGAGCGCGTAGTGGCCCCAGGCGCCGGCCGCGACCGGGACGGTCCGCCCGTCAGGCAAGTGCACGACCCACCACGTGTCCAGCCACTCGCACAGGTCGCCAGCACCGCGTGTGACGCGCAGGGTCCGCGGGTCGATGGCCAGGCCGACCCCGGTCCACTTCAGGGCCGCCTCGCGCACGGCCCAGGCCCGGTGAGGGTCAGGTCCGGGCTCGTTGAGCAGCCGCGTCATCCAGGCGGCGGGGCGGCGGCAGTCGACGACGTCCACACCGGCCCGGCAGTCGGCGATCGCGGCGACGACCCGTGCACCGTCGTGCGAGGCGGTCAGGTGCGCACCGTCGCACGACGGCTGCCCGCTGGGGGCGTACCAGTGCGCACTGACACCCCACCGCTGGCACAGCAACGACAGCAGGCAATCAGCAGCGAGGCTGCGCGCCCGGTCGCCAGGGCGACGGCTCGCCAGCGCGTGGGCCCGTGGGGACCACGGTGTGGGGCGCTGGCCTGGCCAGCCGTCGGGCAGCTGCGCGACGACGACCTCGACCCGGGCCACGTCAGTCGACGCCTTTGAGCGCCTCGACGACGTCGACACGTTTGATACGACGGCCCAGCAGCAGCGTCGTCAACGACGAGACCGCGACGGTGAGCGCCACGGCGACCGCCACCGACACCGGTGTGATCCGCACGGTGTAGCTGACCGCAGCGTTGTTGAACTGGGCGACGTACACCGACAAGAACCACCACCCGCCGGGGATCCCCAGGGCCAGGCCGACGACGGTCACCCCGGCGTTGTCCAGCGTCGACAGCCGTCGCAAGTCATGGTTGGCCAGGCCGAGCACCTTCAGCGTGGCGTACTGGCGCCGCCGCTCCTCGAACGTCAACGAGCCCAGCGAGTACAGCACGACGACGGTGAGGACGACGGCGAACACCCGCAGCACCATGAAGATCCCCTGGAGCGCGTCGAGCAGGTTCCTGGCGTTGTCGAGCTGGGTCTGGCGGTCGACGACGAACGACACGTACGGGCTGGCCGAGACCACACGCAGGTTCGCGTCAGCCCCGAGCAGGGCCGAGGTGGGCATGAACGGCAGCCCCGCCGCGGTCCATGTGTCACGGTCGACGACGAAACCTTGGGGTGCGGCACGGCTGGCGGTGTCGTCGATGGTGAAGTGGCGGGTGTCCAGGCCCAGCGGGAGCACGACGGTCGCCTGGTCGCCGGGGCCCAGGTCGAGGCGCTGGGCCACAGCACGGGTCACCCACACCCCGCGTGGGCCGAGGGGTTCGCCGGCAGTGTTCGTCATGGGGAACCGGTTGCCGGGGCCCAGGACGGTGATCGTCGTGCGGCTGGCGTCGGCGGTGGGAACCGACAGCTGCATGAGCAGCTGCGGGGATGTGCCCAGCGGCAGCAAGGCGATGACCTCGTTCGGGGTTCCGGCGGCGAAGTCGACACGGGTGGTGTACGGGGCGTTCGTCGGGCTGTAGCTCGCCTCGGCCTCCCCGCCGATCGTGTCAGGCAACCCGAACCCCGCGAACAGCAGCATCATCGTCCCGACAACCCCAGCGACCCCCATGAACAGCCGGACCGGGTTGGCCATCGTGTCACGGGTGGCCCACCGCGCCGGGTGCGACAACCCGCGCAACCGCCCCCGGGTCCCGCGTTTGGTCATCGGGACCCCAGGACGCAACAGCTCTGCGGGTTCGCCGCGGGTGCACCCCCAGGCTGCCAGCCCGGCGCCGACGACACATGAGCCGAGCACCACAGCGGCGACGACCAGCGGGAAGGGGGTGTAGGCGATCGACCAGGACGGCAGGTCGAACTG
>WRCL01000002.1 GCA_009783975.1 Micrococcales bacterium | reverse complement strand
CCGCGTCAGGCCGTGGCGCACGTCGGACCGTGTCCTCGACCGGCGAACGCGAGCTGTAGCTGCCGTACGCCGATGCGCCCACAGCGCCGGTCTTCGTGCGGTTGAGCACCGCACCGATGACCCGGCCACCACCGAGGCGGATGCTGGCCACCGACTGGGCGACCTGGGCCCGGCGGGTCTTGGTCACGTCGACGACGAGGACGACACCTGTGGCGACCCGCGAGATCGCGACCGTGTCGGCCACAGGCAGCAACGGCGGGGAGTCGACGACGACAACCTCGAAGTGCTGGCTCACCATGGCGATGAGGTCTTCGAACGCCCGTGACGACAACAGCTCGGCGGGGTTCGGGGGGACCGCCCCGGAGGTGAGGACCGCGAGGTTCGGCGCGTACTGCTGGCACAGCTCGGAGAACCGCGCCCGGCCCAGCAGCACCTCGGTGAGCCCGGCGTGCCCAGCCAGGCCCAGGTACTTGGCCACCGTCGGACGGCGCAGGTCCCCGTCGATGAGCAGCACACGCGACCCGGCCGCGGCGAACGCCGAGGCGATGTGGGTCGCGCAGAACGACTTGCCCTCCCCAGGCAACGCCGAGGAGAACACGAAGGTCTGGCACTCGTCGACACGTCCGGCCATCTGCAGGTTCGCCCGGATCCGGCGGATGTCTTCGGACTGTGGTCCGTCGATCCGCAACACCCTGGCCTGCGAGCCTTTACGTTTGACCCCGCTGCCGACCACCGAGCCGAACAGGGGGACGTCAACAGCCATCTCCAGGTCGCGGTCGGTGCGCACACGGGTGTCGAGCACGTCGCGCAGCACTGCGCCGAGCAGGCCGAGCAGAAGCCCGGCGAACGCACCAGCAGCGACGTTGCGCCGGGTGTCTGGTGCGCTGGGGTGCTGCGGCGCCCTGGCCCGGTCCACGACCCGCGCGACCATCGTCGGGCCGCCTTCGGTGGCCTCAGGTGACAGCTCTTCGATCGTGACAGCCAGCTGGTCGGCCACAGCGTTCGCCAGGCGTTGGGCGGTGTCGGGGTTGCCGGCGTCAGCGTGGATGTACAGCAGGACCTTGCCGCTGGGGGCGCTGACGTGGATGTACCTTGCCAGCTGGTTCGGTGTGACGTCGGTGAGCCCGAGCTCTTCGACGACCGGTTCGAGCTGGGTCGGCATCGTCGCGAGCGCCTGGAACGAAGCCATCTGGCTCTGGGTGAACTGCGACCCCTGGGCGAGGTCCGTCGCGGTGCGCCCGGTGTTCATCGACACGAAGAGCACAGCAGTCGCGGTGTAGACCTTCGCCTCACGCATCGAGACCAGACCAACAGCCACGGTGACCAAGATCAGCGGCATGATCACCCACCCCCACCGTTTGCGGATGGAGGTCAAGTAGTTGCGGACCGACATACGTCTCCTGTCTTCGTTCGCGATTGTCCCATGGCGTCAGCGCCCGGACACAAAGTCACCCATACGGCTCACCCACCTGAGGGATGCCGCGCACCCACTGGTCAGGCTCGTACTGCTGCCAACCGTCGTCGTCGAAGTCCTCGTCATCGCCGGCCAACGGCCCAGGCCAGTCGTCTTCGGGCTGCAAGGCCGGTTCGTACAGACCCGGTTCGTCATCACACCCATGAGGTCCGTCACCAGGCCCGTCACCGTCGTCGGGACCGCGGTCGCCGGCCGCAGGCGGGTGCAGGGCCGGTGCCCGCGCCGCGAGGTGGCTGACCCCCAGGCCGACCGAGAACCAGAAGAACGCCGTGAACTGGGTGATGAACGCGACCGACGTCAGACCAGGCAAGACCGCCACCATCGCGATGAGGCCAGGGTTCGGCCGGCGTATGGCCACGACCACCCCCACAGCGGCGAACACCAACAGCACGACCAACGGCAACAGCCCCAGGCGGATCCCGGACAGCACGAACTCGTTGTCGACCGACGCGATGCTGACGTCCGGGGACGTCGCCTGGCCGAACACCGCAAGCTTGGGCACGAGGCTGAGCAGGAACACACGGTAGTCGGCACTCTTGCCCGCCTCGGCAGCCCCGTCGTCGAACACCCGGATCACCGTCGGGACGAGCACCGCCGCGACGACCCCGCCAGCGCCGAGGATCGTCCAACGCACCCGCGCCGGCATCGCCTTGCGCAACAAGACGAACGACGCAGCCAGCGCGAGCATCGTGGTGAGCATGCCGATCCGGCTGTAGGTGAGCATCGCCGCAACGCCGATCGCGGCAAGCACGACGACGCGGAACCACGCACGCCACCGGCTGGCCCACACCATCGGCACCGACATACCCAGCACCGCACCCAGAGCGATCGAGTGCCCAAAAGCACCTTCGACCCGCACCCTGCCCCCGCGGTACTGCAGGCGTTCCCAGTGGCTGCCCGAGGCGAACCACTCGACGAAGTAGTTGTGGTTGGTCGCCGCCTCGAAGATGGCAAGCAGGGCGACCACCCCGATGAGCACGGCGACGGTGTCATACACCAACGCGACCGACGTGCGCGCCGCCAGGGTGCGGCCCACGAGGTAGGGCAGCGTCCACCACATGATCATCTGGTACATGGTGTTCGCGGTGACCAGACCGACGATCCCCACGACGATGATCGCCGCGACGAAGGTGAGCAGCACGACGTCGAAGATCACCGGCCGCACAGCGTCCAGCCCGAACAGCCCCGCGACCAGGCCCAGGCCCAAGACGATCAGCAGCGCCATCCGTGGCAGCTGCCCCAGCGGCAGCATGACCCACGCCGGGACGAACATCAGCGCCGCGAGGTACCCGAAGACGGCGAGCGCGGGCCAGCGGCGGGAGATGACGACGCCCCAGCCGCCGACGGCGAGCATCAACAACATGAGCACCAGGCTGCTCACCGACATTCCCGGCATGAGGCTGCCTTCCTGGCACGTGGTGCCCTTTGTGCTCCCAGAGCACCATGCCTGGAGAGTACCTGAGCAGCGACAGCCCGACCGGGTATTTCACCCGTCAGGCCTGCTCCTCGGCTCAGCGCACGGTGGCCTGGAGGGAGAAGACGCTCGGGCCCCAGAACACCATGACCGCCACAGGTGTGCCCGCGGCGTTCGGGCACGCGAAGGCGATCGTGCGCTCGGCCGACTGCCCAGGCGCCAAAGTCTCGGTCTCGAACGGTGAGTTGTGCCCGTCGAGGTCGGCTGACACCCCGGTGCGGGTGGTGGTGTGCACGGCGACGTCCATCGCCAGGTCCACCTCCTCGCTCGAGCCGTTCGTCACGACGATCGTCACCGCCAGACCTGGCCCGCCGACCTCGCGCGGCGCCCACGCAGTGATCGTGATCGGCCGTAGCGACACCAGGCGCACCGTCAGCGACCCGTCGGTGGCCTCCACGGCACCGGAGATGAGGTCGTCGTCGACCGGCGGCACAGGCACGGGCTCCGACGGCGAAGGCCCAGGTTCGACGGTCTGCACCGGGATCGGGGTCGGCAACGCCTTGTCGTCACCGTCAGTGGGTGTCGGCGACGACGAGGCCACCGGAGACGTGCCCCCAGCCATGGCGACCACGGCGACGCCGACGATGGCCAGCGCGAGCGCGCCGAGCACGGCCCACAAGACCGGGCGGCGGTACGGCCAGCGGTCCAACAAGCTTGTCACAGGGTTCGTCCTCTCTGACGCGCAGACCCAATCTCGCCAGTGTAGGGACTGCACGGGGCCTGCCCGTCCATATCGCCGGCATTGCCCTCGATCTGCTCATCGGCCAGGGGCAGCCGGTCCCGATACACTCGCGCCATGGTGTGCCCCGCGACCACCGTAGGCGACCGGTGAGCCCTGAGCCTGGATCCCCCGACCTTCGCCCTGGTGATGTGCAGCCCGAGGGGCTCGGGCGCAAAGCGGCGCGCGGGGCGGCGTCGACCGGCGCGGGGCTGGTGACCCGGATCGCCCTGCAGCTGGTCACCGTCGCGGTCCTTGGGCGGTTGCTCACACCGGCGCAGTACGGGCTCATCGCGATGGTCCTCGCGGTGATCGGGGTTGGCGAGCTGTTGCGCGACTTCGGGCTCAGCTCAGCAGCGATCCAGGCCCCCCAGCTGTCGGTGCGCCAGCGTTCGAACCTGTTCTGGTCCAACACCGCCATCGGCGTGCTGTTCGCCGTCGTCGTGCTTGCCGGGGCACCCGCGGTCGCCGCTGTGTACGACCAGCCCAAGCTCACCGCGATCACCCGGGTGCTCGCGGCGACGTTCGTCATCAACGCGATGATGACCCAGTACCGGGCAAGCTTGCTGCGTGCGATGCGTTTCGCCGCTGTCGCGGCGATCGACGTGCTCGCACCGGCCCTGGCGCTGGTCGTCGCGGTCGTCGCAGCGCTCGCCGGTGCCGGGTACTGGGCGCTGGTCGCCCAACAGCTGACGGCCGCGACCGTCGCCTTGGTCGCGTGCGTCGTCGTCGGCCGGTGGCTGCCAGCACCGCGGTGGCTGCGCGGGGAGCAGATGCGCCAGTTCTACACCTTCGGGGTGTTCTTGCTCGGCTCCCAGCTCATCGGGTACGTCGCGAACAACGTCGACGCGTTCATCATCGGTAGGCGCTTCGGCGCAGCCCCGACCGGCAGCTACAACCGGGCGTTCCAGCTGCTCATGAACCCCCTGAACCAGGTGCGCACCCCGAGCACGACCGTGGCGCTGCCGGTGCTGTCGCGGGCGGGGCTCAGCGCGCAGTTCGACCGGATCGTGCGCACCGGACAGCTCGTCTTGGGGTACCCGGTGGCCGTCGGGCTGGGGATCGTCGTGGGCACCGCATACCCCTTGGTCGACGTCATGCTCGGTGGGCAGTGGTCAGCGGTGCCACCGGTGCTGCGTTTCCTGGCCGTCGCCGGGGCGATGCAGACCATGGCGTACGTGGGGTACTGGGTGTACCTGGCCCGGGGCCTGACCCGCCAGCTCATGGCGTACACGACGGTGACATCAGTGCTGAAGATCAGCTTGGTGCTCGCCGGGTCGACGTGGGGGATCGCCGGGGTCGCCGGTGGCTACGCCCTGGCCGCGACGTTGGAGTGGCCCTTGTCGTTGTGGTGGCTGTCACGGATCACCGCCGTGCCCACCCGTGCGCTGTACGGCGGGGCGGGGCGGATCCTCGCGGTGGGCACCTGTGCTGGGCTCGCCACGACAGGCGCGGTGTGGGCCTTGGGCGGCACCGCGTCGTGGGTGCAGGTGCTCGTCGGCGCGCTCGCAGGTGTGTGCGCGGCCGCAGCGACGACCACAGTGCCACGTGTGCGCCGCGACCTGGGCGAGCTCACCCACGCGTTGCGCGCAGCGGTCCGTCGCTGACCAGGCCTGGTCATCCCCGGGTGTACTCGGCGACGACCGACCCAGCCGCCGCACCGACCATCCCCCGCCCCCGGGCCATGGCCCGGCGTCCGCGCGCGTCATGCTCGCGTGAGCCGGTGACCAGGCCGACGGCTGCGCGTGCGGCTCCCCCGACGATACGGACCATGCCCTGGGCCACCGCGACGGCCCGCGCCCACCACCGGCGTGGACCAGGCGGGGCCAGGGCCAGCGCCACCCGCACCCCAGAGTTGCCCGACCTGCGCGCCCGGGCGAGCACCCATGGCCGTGTCAGGCGCGTGGCAGGCACACGGTCGACGACGACCGCCTCGTCGCACCACACCATCGCCACCCCCCGGCGGTGCAGTGTCGCGGTGAACATCGTGTCTGAGCCGCCGGTGAGGCTGAACGCCTCGTCGAACCGCACGTCGTGGGGAATCTGGGCGAGGTCGAGCAGCAAGTTGTTCGTCGCCGCGACGTCGACCGGCGTGCCGGTGGGCAACCGTCGGCGGTCGAAGAACCGCCCCGCGGCCAACCACGGGTCCGGTTCGACGTCGAACGCCGAGACGACCGCCCCAGCAACCACCCCTGCGCCTGTGCGCTCGTGGGTGTCGAGCAGCGCCGCCAACCACCCCGGCTGGGGGTGCTCGTCGTCGTCGACGAACACGAGCACCGCTGCGTCGGCGCACTGGTCCAACGCCGCGTTGCGCCCTGCGGCGATCCCCGGGCGCGGTTCGTGGACGTAGCGGACGTGCTCGTCGTCGAACCCGGCGACAGCTGTGGCTGCTGAACCGTCCGGGTCGTTGTCGACGACGAGCAACCTGCCGTCACGCTCGACAGTGCCGAGCTCGGCGACGAACGCCGGCACCGCCTTGACAAGGTCGTCAGGCCGCCGGTACGTCAGCATCGCCACAACCACCAGGCCGTCGCCCACGTCACACCTCCGTTGTGCAGCCAACCCTGAGCCTAGACGAGGGCGTCAACCTGCGCGGTGATCTCGCGGGCGTAACGGGCCAGGCCGAAGCGGCGCAACGCCTCGGCGCGGGCGTCGGTGGCCAGGCCCGCGGCGAAGCTGGGGTCGTCGGCGAGGCGGGCGACCGCCCCGGCGAGGGCTTCGGCGTCGCCGGGGGGCACGAGCAGGCCGTTGGTGCCGTCGGTGATGATCTCGACCAGGCCCTGGGTCGCGCAGGCGACGACAGGACGTGCGGCGAGCATCGCCTCGACGGCTGTGTTGCCGAACGGTTCGACACGGGAGGGCACGAGCACGACGTCGGCGCCGGCGAGGGTCCCCCAGCGGTCGGCGACGTACCCCAGCAGCCGCACCCGTCCGGCGAGGTCTGGTTGGGCTGCCCGTTCGGCGAGCTCGTCGGCGAACCACTCGTACCCGGCGAAAGCAGTGCCCGCCAGGTCCAGCCGCACGTCACGTCCGTCGGCGACGAGCCGGGCCACAGCCGCGAGCGCGACGTCCGACCCTTTGCGCGGTGACAACCGCCCGACGAGCACGAGGTGCAGCCGGTCCCCGGGCTCGCGCACAGGCGCTGAGGGGGGCGCAGCGGGTCCGTCGAAACCGTTGTAGACCACGTGGGTGCGCCGGGCCAGAGGCCCGAACGGGCGTACCAGGGCGCGTGCGGCGGCCTGGGAGTTCGCCACGACACGCTGGGCACCGAGCAGCGGCGCGGTGAGCCCGGCCCGCACGACCAGCGCAGCGTCCTGCTCAGCCTCGTGCACGTGGACGAGCACCGGGACCTTGGCCAGGCGCCCGGCCAGCACCCACGTCGGCAACGTCAAGGTGTTGATGTACAGCGCGTCGGCACCAGCCTCGCGCAACCACCGGCGCGCCGACCATGTCGCACGGGCCGCCGCTGCGACAAAACCGACCAGGCGCCGCGGGTGCAGCAACGCCTTGCGCAGCACCGGGAACTGCGCGACGTGCACCTGGGCCCCGGCTGCCACAGCACGCGGCGCCAACGGCCCGTCGCTTGGCATGACCAGGCTCACCTGCCACCCGGCGTCGGCCAGCGCCGTCACCGACTCCAGCATCTGCAGGTCCGAGCCGTACAGGTCTGGCGACGGGTGCGCCACAACAACATGCCTCACCTGGCCCACCCTACCCACCTGCGTGTCAGTAGGTCCGCACCGTGACGATCCCTTGTTCGGCCCACATCGAACCGGTCCAGTCCACCCAGCGGTTGTCTGACAAGGTGAGGCTGGAACGTGAGGTGCCGCTGACGATGATCGCGCAGTTGTACTTCGACGTGCGGGTGAACCGGTTGGCGCGCAAGGCGAAGTCGGTGAGGGTGCCCCGGTCTTTCTCGGCAAGGTTGAACGAGCAGGCTCCGCCGCCGACGAGGTTGCGGTCGATGACGACCTGGCTCACCACACCCATGTCTTGGGTCACCTGGATCGCCGCGTTCGTCGCCGACTGCAAGGTGTTGCGCGTGATGTTGAGGTTGTTCCCGCGCTGGATCTGGATGTTGTCGTCGTGGGTGGCGCCACCGCCTTGGGCCGGGTCGTTGGAGTAGTGCAGGTTGGCGTGCAACCACGAGTCACGGATGGTGACGTTGTCACCGATGATCTTCACGTGGTCGACCGTGTCGTGCAGGTTCACCCGCTCAAGGGTGAAGTTCTGCCCGACGACACCATCGACGTACACCGACGGTTCGGCAGCGTACAGCTCAGAGTCCTGGACGGTGACCGACCCCGAGCCCGCCACGTGCAGCAGCGAACCAGGCCTGGACAGCTTGCGTCCGCTGATGACGCAGTTCTTGATCACGACGTTCTTGGACTCCACACGCACGATCCCGCGGATCTCCAGCCCGTCGAGCACGACGCCCTCACGCACGACCGTCAGCTGGACACCAGACCAATACGTGCCGCCAGGGGCGCTGGCTGCGCCGTCGACGACGGTGAGCGTGACGTCTTTGGGCACCCCGGTGTTCGTCGGCCCAGGCCACCCTGCTGTCGGCATGGGCGGCAGACCAGGTTTGTCCCACTTCGGCGGTTCGGCGGTGACCGAGGTCTCCGAGATCGTCGGTTCTTCTGAGCTGGTCTGGCCCGGTGACGGCGAGGTGGGTGTCCGCGACGGTCGTACTGTGCCTTCAGGTGTCGTGTACTCGACCAGGACGATCGTGACGTGGACCTTGCTCACCGAGGAGTGCACGGTGATCCAGTGCTCGGAGTCGGCGAAGTCGAAGGTCGCGGTGAACGACGTCGACCTGGCCGGGGCCTGGGCCGAACGTCTGCACTCGTCAGTCAGCTGCCTGCCTGCGCACACCGCGACCTTCGTCGGTTTGCTCGCACGTGTGACGACGACCTGGAAGGTGGCCTGCTTGGTGTCGCGCGGCAGCCCGTCGACCTCCATGCTCACGGTGTTGTCGTCCCCAGGGGCGACCCAGTGGGTCTTGACCCAGTCGGCCTCGGCCGGGACCAGGGACTTGGGCCCAGCCACAGCGGCCGACAAGGCCAGGGCGATGAGGCTCAGTGCGACCACGACCGTCACTGGCAGCGTGGGTCGTGACCGCGCTGGGATCCTCACTACGGGTCCTCCTTGGTGGCTGCCTGGGGTAACGTCCGCATCTCAGCGAACCAGCGCACGAGCGCGGCAGCCAGGAACAGCGTTGTTGCAGTGACAACCAGGATATATCCGACACCGAAGACGACGGGAGCACCCCAGGTGAAGAACCACACGCACAGCAGACCGTAGTCAGTGGGAACCACGAGCACCGACCGCAGCCACGGCGCCCGTCCGCTGGTCGAAGCGGTCGAGACGACCCCACGCGAACGGCGTAGCTGTTCGGTGAGGATCATCGCGAAGAACAGCACCGAGGAGACCACAGTGTGGACCAGTGCCACGACGAGCCACCACGTCGGCCCGGTGCCGAACCGGTACCAGGCGACGAGCACCGCCAACGGCAAGGTGACGACCTTGACCGCGTCGACGACGTGGTCGAGCCACTCCCCGGCAGGGCCCCCGGTCTTGGTCAGCCGTGCGACCTGCCCGTCAGCGGAGTCAAAGGCGTACCCAAGAACCAGGGCGACACCCACGACCAGGCCCAACCACCACACCGGGGCGCAGATGACGAGCAACGCGATCGCCGTGAAGGTGAACAGCGCCGAGACCCCGGTCACCTGGTTCGGGGTGAGCCCTGCGCGGACCGCCCCAGCGGCCAGCAGCCGGCCCAGGCGGCGGTTGACGAACCGCGAGTACGCCGGCGCGCTGCGGGCGGCGCCTTTTTGGGCGTGGGCCAACGCCCGCAGGTTCTCCCGGTAGGTGCCAGTCACTGTGCCTCCGTCCGCAACGGTTGACGTCCGCCCGCCCTGCCCCAACGCCTGGCCCGCCGGCGCCGTCCTGACGCGCTGGGCCGGACCCGCCGTGCGGCCAGGTCCTGCGCGAGGGTCTCGTACCCGGTGGCGACAGTGTCCCAGTCGTAGTCCTTGGCCCGGTCGACCAGGGCACGTCCGCGGGCGGTGGTCGCCTCCAGGTCGGCTTCGGCGTGCTCGAGCCTGGTGGCCAGCGACGCGGCGTCGTCGAAGTACCAACCGTCGTCGCGCAGCACCTCACGGTTGAACGTCGCGTCCCACGCGATCGTCGCGGTCCCTGCCCCGATGGCCCGCAGCAACGACGGGTTCGTCCCGCCGACGCAGTGCCCGTGGACGTAGGTCAAGGCGTTGGCGTACAGCTGGTCGAGCAGCACCGGGTTCCACACCCCGCCGAGCAGGCGCACCCGCGAGTCGGCGGCGCGGGTGACCGCCTCGGTGTACGCGGTGGAGTACGGGGCTGACCCGACCACGACGAACAAGCGCTGGGCGGCGCTGGCCACATACCCGCGGACGGCGTCGAGCACATGGTTCTCTGGTTCGAACCGTGCCACGACCAGGTGGTACCCCCCGGGAACCAGGCCGATGGCCTCCAGCGCGTCGCTACCAGGGCTGATGACCGGGGCTCCGTAGGAGATCTGCCGGGTGACGGTGCCGAACTCGGCCGCGTAGTAGTCGGCGATACCCTGGGCGTCGGCGATGAGCGCGTCGGACCACCGCACCGCCAGCCCCTCGGCGACGCGGTAGTAGAACCGCCCGGCACGGCCCCATTTCGACCGGCGCCACTCCAGACCGTCGACGTGCGTGGCGACCGGGATCTTCGCCTGGCGCAAGGCTGGCAGCATCGGGGCGTTGGCGGCGTTGAACACGAACGCCACGTCGGTGCGGTGGCGCACGAGGTGGCGCACCGACAGCGCGGTGTGGCTGAGCGTCTCCAGGGACCGGCGGTGCAGCGCAGGCAGGTGCACGAGCGTCATCCCGGCGTACTGGTCGGGGACCGGCTCGTGCGGTGCGTCTGTGGGACGCCGGCAGTACACACGCACCTGGTGCCCACGGTCGACGAGGCGACGGCCGACCTCTTCGACAGCCGTCTCGAAGCCCCCGTAGCGCGCAGGAACGCCACGGGTGCCCACCATGGCGATGCTCAGCGGCGCTTCACGCATCCGTCTCCCTCATGACGGTCGTCTGTATATTCTCGCAGTGCACTGTGCGAACCTTCCAGTTCTGGGTGCTAGTAGGCGCCATCGCCTTTGAGCACGGCCCGGCCGGTCTTCCACAAGATCATCAAGTCCATCGCCACCGACCAGTTGTCGACGTACCGCAGGTCCAGGGCGACCGAAGCGTCCCAGTCCAGGTCCGAACGCCCCGAGACCTGCCACAGACCGGTCAGGCCTGGGCGTACGTGCAGCCGGCGGCCGACGTGGTCAGGGTAGGCAGCGACCTCTTCGAGCAGCGGAGGCCGTGGGCCGACGAGGGACATGTCACCTTTGACGATGTTCCACAGCTGCGGCAGCTCGTCGATCGACGTGCGCCGCAAGAACCGGCCGACCGGCGTGACACGGGGGTCGGCACGCATCTTGAACAGCAGACCTGCGCCGTCGGAGGACTCGGCAAGGGCCTTCTTGCGTTCCTCGGCGTCGATGTACATCGTGCGCAGCTTCCACATCGTGAACGTCTTGCCGTCCAGGCCCACACGGGTCTGGCGGAAGAACGGCCCACCAGCAGATGTGACGACCACAGCCAGCGCCGCCAGGGCGACCGGGACCAACGAGACCGCCAGCCCGATCGTCGCCAGGGACCGGTCCATGATCGACTTGGTCAGCAACCGACGACGAGGTGCCTCGACCTCCACGTCCAGCAGCGAGACCCCAGCGGCCGGGCGCAGCGTCAGACGTGGTCCTGCGACCTCGACAAGGTCAGGGGCGACGACGAGGTCGACCTTGGCGCGGCCCAGCGCCCACGACAACCGCCGCAACGCGTCACCAGACAGCGACGACATCGACAGCACGACGACCTCGATGTTGCGGTCGACGGCCGCCTGGACGATATCGGCCAGCCCCCCCACGACGTCGATCCCGTTGACGCGCCCGAGCGCCTCAGGGTCTGGCAGGCACGCCGCGGTCGGTTCGAACCCGTGGTACGGCGAGGCCCGCAGCTTGTCGACGAGGCGGACGACCTCCCCGACCCGTCCGACGACAAGTGTGGGGACCATCGCCTCACCACGTTCACGGGCGCGGTGCAGCCGGCGCCGCCGCCCGTGGCGGTCTGCCCAGCTGAGCACCCACAGCAGCGGCAGGCCGAAGAACACCAACCGGCGCGGGACGTCCAGCTGCCAGGTGAACGTCGCAGCCATGAGGCCCAGCCCGAGCAGCACCACCCCACGCAAGGCGGACTCGAACTCAGCGGGAGCCGACCCCAGCGACTTGCGCATGTACCCGCGTGAGGAGGCGACCAGGGCCACGAACCCGGTGCCGGCGATCGCCCCGAAGAACAGGCAGATCCACCCGTACTGCCGGGTCATCGCCGCGGTCAGGGCAAACGCGATGACATAGTCCGACAGCACCGTCGAGCCGATGTACCCCCGTGCCACAGCGCGCCACCGACGCTTGGCCCCACCGTTGGGACCTGGCCGCGCGACGAACGGCTGGGGCGAGGCCCACGACCGGCGCGGCTCGCGTGAAGGCGCCCTGCGCTCAACCGTGGGCGTCGGTGCGTCTTTGTCGACGTACCCGGCGCCATGGTCGTCAGCGACCAGCGCCATCGTGCACCTCCGCTTGACGTGTCGAACTACAGCAGGGTAGTGCCAGGTTTCGCCCTCTAACTAGCACCTGGGACCTATTCACCCGATATGACCGGACAGGGATCACTCTAGCGGAGCATGGAAGATCCGCTGAGTGGATTGCAGTCCACCGGCGATCAACGCCTCCACAGCGTCGGCGGCCCGGTCCACGACCCATCCCAGCTCGCGCCGCTCGGCGGCGGTGAAGTCGGCCAGGACGTAGTCGGCTGGGTCCTGCCGGCCCGGTGGGCGGCCGATCCCCACCCGGACCCGCAGGTAGTCGCCGGTGCCCAAGGCCCGCGACACGTCGCGCAGACCGTTGTGCCCACCTTCGCCGCCACCACCTTTGACCCGCACGTCGCCAAACCCGATGTCCAGCTCGTCGTGCACGAGCACCAACGTCTCAGCTGGGACGTGCAGGTACCGGGCGATCTGGGCGACGGGCCCGCCGGAGTCGTTCATGTACGTCGTCGTCTTGACCAGCACCGCGGCAGGCCCAGGCACCCCACCTGGACCAGTGCCGACACGCACCGACGCCGAGACCGCCCGTGGACGTTGTCCACCAGGCCCCGAGGCCTGGCCCAGCCGGGCCCCGGTGCGCCGCGCCAGCTCGTCGAGCACCATGTGCCCGACGTTGTGCCGGTTCGCCGCATACCGGGGCCCCGGGTTGCCCAGGCCGACGACCATCCACGTCACAGCCGTCCGCCTCGCAGCTGGTCATGGGCAAGTGCGAAGAGATGTCCCAACACGCCCCGGCTCACTCGTCGGCTGCAGGAGCCGCCTCGTCGCCGTCGGCTGCCTCGCCCGCCTCGGCGTCGACGACTGGTTCAGCGCTGGGGACCGAGACGGTCACGACGATGTGCTCCGGGTCAGACACGAGCGTCGACCCGGCAGGCAGCGTGAGGTCCCCGGCACGCACAACAGTGCCGTCGCCCAGCCCGTCGATGTCGACCTCGACCACCGACGGCAGGTTCGTCGCCTCGGCCTCCAGCTGCAGCACCTGCGTCTCGACGAGGTGGATCGTCCCAGGCGCCGACTCGCCCACGACGCGCACCGGCACGTCCACAGCGATCTTCTCGCCCCGTTTGACGATGAGCAGGTCGACGTGCTCGATGACGTGCCGCACCGGCTCGACCTGCACGTCCTTGGCGATCGCCAGGGTCTTCTTGCCCTCCAGGACGATCTCGAACAGCGCGTTGGTCTGCTTCAGGGCCATCATCGTCGCGTGCCCCGGCAGCGCCACGTGCACCGGGTCGGTTCCGTGCCCATACAGCACCGCCGGGATCTGCTTGTCCCTGCGCAGACGCCGCGCGGCACCTTTGCCAAACGCAGTCCGGGGTGTTGCAGCCAGCGTGACGTCAGCCATGAAAAACTCCCAAAGTCGCAGGTGAACCACACCTCGACAGGCCACGCCCTACTCGTCGATCACGGAGAACCCTCCCTCGCCGAGGCGGGGCTCACTGTACCCCAGCCGCCACACCCAGACCAAGACGAGCCCCACACAACCTCCCCAGGTGAGCCCAACGCAACGCCCCCATCCCGCTGACCAGGCAAGACATTAGGAACCGTCCCCACTGTCCGCAGGAACCGTCCCCACTGTCCGCACCCCCAAGACATGCCGAACCGTCCCCACTGTCCGCACCACGCGGGCTTTTCCAGCCCCCCCAGGTGAGACCGGCTCGCAAGGCGTCGGTGGGGGGCACCAGTTCCGGTGTGGTGGGCATCAAGCCCGCCGAAGGCGGGCCGGGCAGAACTGGTGCCCCCCGCCGACGCCGACCCAGCCGAGAGGGCTCGACCTACGCATTCCCGTCGAACAACGAGGTGACTGAGCCGTCGTCGAAGACCTCACGGATGGCGCGGGCCAAGGTCGGGGCGATGGACAGCACGGTGAGGTTGTCGAACTTGTGCTCGTCGGGGATCGGCAAGGTGTCGGTGATGACGACCTCGCGGGCCCCGCACGACTGCAGCCGTTCGCTGGCCGGGTCCGACAGCACACCGTGGGTCGCGGCGACGATGACGTCTTTGGCCCCGGCGGCCAGCAGCACCCGGACGGCTTCGACGATGGTGCCACCGGTGTCGATGAGGTCGTCGACCAGGACGCAGGTGCGCCCCTCGACATCACCGACGACGCGGTTCGCCACAGCTTTGTTCGGGCTGCGGATGTCGCGGGTCTTGTGCACGAACGCCAGGGGGCCACCGCCGAGCTTGTCGGCCCACTGCTCGGCGACGCGGATCCGGCCGGCGTCTGGGGACACGACCGTGACGTTCGACACGTCCACACGGCTGCGCACGTACTCCACGAGGATCGGCTGGGCCCACAGGTGGTCGACCGGGCCGGAGAAGAACCCCTGGATCTGCGAGGTGTGCAGGTCGACGCTGACGATGCGGTCGGCCCCGGCTGTGGCGAACAGGTCACACACGAGCCGGGCGGAGATCGGCTCACGCCCACGGTGCTTCTTGTCCTGGCGCGCATAGCCCAGGAACGGCGCGACGACGGTGATCGTCTTGACGCTCGCACGGCGCAGCGCGTCGACCATGAGCAGGTGCTCCATGATCCACTTGTTGATCGGCGACGCGTGCGACTGCAAGACGAACGCGTCGCAGCCGCGCACCGACTCGCCGAACCGGGTGTAGATCTCGCCGTTGGCGAAGTCGTACGCCGCGGTCGGGACCAGCTGGATCCCCAGCTCGGCGGCGACGTCCTCGGCAAGCTCGGGGTGGGCGCGCCCAGAGACGAGCACAAGACGTTTTTCGGTGTCGACGGTCACCAGGCCTGTCATGAGGCGTCCTCCTGGGTGTTGGTGTCCAGTGCTGCCTGGGCGGCGTCGGCAGCAGCTGAGCCTGGACGGTGGCTGAGCACCCACCCGTCGATGGTGCGCTGGGAGTTCTCGCTCAGGGCCAAGGCCCCGGGGGGCACGTCGTGGCGGATCACCGCGCCAGCGCCGGTGTAGGCCCCGTCGCCGACGGTGACCGGGGCGACGAACATGTTGTCCGACCCGGTGCGCGCGTGGGACCCGATGACCGTGCGGTGCTTGCGGACCCCGTCGTAGTTGACCGTCACCGACGCCGCGCCGATGTTCGTGTGCTCACCGATCTCAGCGTCACCGACGTACGACAGGTGCGGCACCTTCGACCCGCACCCGATCGTCGCGTTCTTCGTCTCCACGAACGTGCCGATCTTGCCGCCGGCCCCCAGCACCGTCCCGGGCCGCAGGTAGGAGAACGGCCCGACCGTCGCCCCCGGTCCGATGACCGAGTCTGACCCGTGGCTGCGCACGACGCTCGCCCCTTCACCGATCTCCACGTTGCGCAACGTGCAGTCCGGGCCGACGCTCGCACCCACAGCCACCGACGACGCCCCCAAGATCTGCGTTCCAGGCAGCAAGGTCACATCCGCAGCCAGGTCGACGTCGACGTCGACCCAGGTCGTCGCCGGGTCCCAGACGGTCACACCCTCACGCATCCACCGGTCCAGGACCCTGCGGTTGAGCTCGGCACGCAACCCGGCGAGCTGGACCCGGTCGTTGACCCCGGCGACCGACACCGGGTCGTCGGTGCACAAGGCCCGCACATGCCCACCATCACCGTGGGCCGCGGCCACCACGTCGGTGAGGTACACCTCGCCTTGGGAGTTGTCGCGCCCGAGGCTGGCCAACGCCTGGCGAAGCACCGCCGCGTCGAAGACGTACACCCCGGAGTTCACCTCGCAGATCGCACGCTGGGCCTCGTCGGCGTCACGTTCTTCGACGATGGCCACGACCTCGCCAGTGCCGGCCTCACGCACGATCCGCCCGTACCCGGTCGGGTCTGGCAGCACCATGGTCAGCACCGTCACCGCGTTGGCGTCGGCGTGGTGGGCCAAGACCAGCTCGGCGACAGTCCCGGCGTCGAGCAGCGGCACGTCCCCGGCGAGCACGACGACCGCACCAGCAGCTGGCGCACCCTCGTCGAGCGCCGCCAACGCCAGCTGCGCAGCCCGTCCTGTCCCAGGCACGTCGTCCTGGTCGACGACGAGCACGTGCGGGTCAGTCTCGGTCACATGTGCCACGACCTGGTCGCGTCCGTGCCGCACGACGACCGCGACCCGCTGCGGCACCAGCGCCCGTGCTGTGACCAGCACGTGCCCGAGCAACGACCGGCCGCCGATCTCGTGCAGGACCTTGGGGGTGGCTGACCGCATCCGGGTCCCCTCTCCGGCTGCGAGGACGACAACTGCTGCAGGACGCGGAACCGTCACCAGGGGCACTCCCTCAGCACGAGCCACCGTCGCGGTGGCGGGCCAGTCGGACGTGCCGAACTCTACCGTCCGCGGCGCACCGAGTATCGGGCACACGAGCCTCAACCCGTACTCTGGCGGGGTGCTGGACAGCTCTGCTGACGAGGTCGCCCGGATCGTCGCCGCGTGGCGACGCGAGCGGCCCGACCTTGACGTCAGCCCGCTGGAGGTGTTCTCGCGGGTCAGCCGGTTGGCACGTCACCTGGACCTGGCCCGGCGCACGACGTTCGCCAACCACGGGCTTGAACCGTGGGGGTTTGACGTGCTCGCCGCGTTGCGGCGCCAGGGCCACCCGTACCAGCTGTCACCTGGGTCGTTGGTCACCCAGACCCTTGTGACGTCGGCGACGATGACGAACCGGATCGACCGTCTGCAAGCCCAGGGGCTCGTGCGCCGCCTGCCGTCACCTGAGGACCGCCGGGGGGTCCTCGTCGAGCTGACCAGCACCGGGCAGAGCTGTGTCGACGCCGCGTTGGTGTCGTTGCTCGACGCTGAGCACACCCTCCTGGCGGGTCTGGCCCCTGGGGACGTGAGGATGCTGGCCAGGCTCTTGCACGACGTCCTGGGCCCGTTGGACCACTCCAGGTGAGGCTACTCCTCGGTGGTCAGGCGCGGGCGTCGTTCCAGGCCCGCCAGGCCGTTCCACGCGAGGTTGACCAGGTGCGCGGCGACCTCGTCCTTGCGGGGGCTGCGCGCGTCGAGCCACCACTGCCCGGTCAGGGCGACCATCCCCACGAGCATCTGCGAGTACATCGGGGCGGTGCGCGGGTCTTGGCCACGTTTGCGGAACTGGGCACCGAGCAGGTGCTCGACCTGGGTGGCGACGTCACCGATCAACGACGAGAACGTCCCGGTCGCCTGGGCCACCGGTGAGTCACGCACGAGGATGCGGAACCCGTCCTCGTTGTCCTCGATATAGTCCAGCAGCGCCAAGGCGGTGCGTTCGAGCAGGGACTTGGGGTGCCCAGCGGTCTCCAGCGCGGCGATGAGCGTGCCGGTCAGCGCCTGGATCTCCCGGTCGACGACAACCGCGTAGATCCCCTCTTTCCCGCCGAAGTGCTCGTAGACCACAGGTTTGGAGACATTCGCCCGGGCCGCGATCTCCTCCACGGACGTCTGCTCGAACCCTTTCTCGGCGAACAAGGTGCGGGCGACATCAACCAGCTGGGCGCGGCGTTCGTTGCCGGTCATCCGTGGTCGTCTGGTGTCGGTCACAGTTCTCATCATGCCGCGTCCACGCCCGCAGCGGTGCCCCCACGGCGAATCGATGACGACGACCAGCCCGGGTCCTGGCACACTGGTGCCCGGTCACCGCGCGGTGGCCGCGGTCCGCCCTGGTGTAACGGCAGCACGCAGGCCTTTGGTGCCTTGCAGTCCGGGTTCGAATCCTGGGGGCGGAGCACGCCAGATGCGACGGTAGACACCAGATGCGACGTCAGGAGGTCGCATCTGGTGTCTGCCGTCGCATCTGGCGTCTAGGCCGTGTTGCGAAAGTCCGTGCGCAAGCGAGGCGCGTCCGGGGCGTGCGCTCGCAAGGCGGAGGACGACAGTCGCAGCAGCGCT
>WRCL01000001.1 GCA_009783975.1 Micrococcales bacterium | reverse complement strand
GTCGCTGAGCACCGGGCTGGACTCGGTCGCCGGGGCGATCCGTCTGGCGGCTGTCGCGGCGACCGAGTCGGCCGCTGAGTCTGCTGGGCTCGTCGAGGTCGCCGAAGAGCTTGCCAACGCCGCACAAGAAGCCTCCGCCCAGGCGGGGGTGGCCGCCGCGGCCGCGCAAGAGGTCTCACGCAACGTCGCGACTGTGGCCGACGGGGCCGAGCAGATGGGTGCGTCGATCACCGAGATCGCCGGGAACGCTGCGTCGGCGGCGTTGATCGCCGGGGAAGCCACAGCCGTGGCAGCCACGACCAACGAGCAGGTCGCCCGGCTAGGTGTGTCCAGCCAGGAGATCGGTGCGGTGCTCAAGACGATCACCTCGATCGCTGAGCAGACGAACCTGCTCGCGCTCAACGCGACGATCGAGGCGGCCCGCGCCGGTGACGCAGGCAAAGGGTTCGCCGTCGTCGCAGGGGAGGTCAAAGACCTCGCCCAGGAGACCGCCAAAGCCACCGAAGACATCGCCGGACGGATCGAAGCGATCCAGTCCGACACTGCCGGGGCCGTCGCGGCGATCGGGCAGATCTCGACGATCATCGACCAGATCAACGACCACTCGGCGACGATCGCCGCGGCTGTGGAAGAGCAGACGGTGACGACCGCGGAGATGTCGCGCAACGTCGTCGAGGCCGCTGCTGGCGCTTCCCAGATCGCCGAGAACGTCTTGGCGGTCGCCGTCGTGACCGACAGCTCGACCCAGTCCGCACGCGACGTGGCCACACGTGTGAACGCTATGGCGACCTCGGCCGCCTCGACCGCCGACAACCTGGGCAAGTTCACGTTGTAACCGCCCCCAGACCGGTCATATCGCGGCCGGGGGCGTCGATAGGCACAGCAGAACCCCCGAGAGGAACGCCGTGACCGCTATCCGCGTGTTGGTCGTGGACGACTCGGTCGTCGTGCGCAAGCTCGTCACCGACTCACTGTCGGCGGACCCGCAGATCGAGGTCGTCGGAACGGCCCCCAACGGCAAAGTCGCCTTGGCCCGGGTTGACGAGTACGGACCTGACCTGGTCACCATGGATATCGAGATGCCTGTCATGGACGGGATCGAAACTGTGCGGGCGCTGCGCAAAGCCGGGCACAAGATGCCAATCATCATGTTCTCCACGCTCACCGAACGCGGTGCGGCAGCAACGTTGGACGCCCTGGCCGCCGGTGCCAGCGACTATGTGACCAAACCGTCGAACACCGGGAGCCTGGCCGCGTCGATGTCGCAGGTCGAACGCGAGCTCATCCCGCGGGTCAAAGCCCTCGTCGGACGCCGGCGGGCGTTCACCCCGGTGCCTGCCCAAGCAGCCGCACGCCTGGTCGGCCGGGTGCCGGTGCGCCCCGAACCGGCCCCGGCCAGCGTGCGGGCCCTGCTCATCGGTTCGTCGACCGGTGGGCCCGAAGCTTTGTCGCGGGTGTTTGGTGACCTGGGCAAACCGCTGCCGGTGCCGGTGCTCATCGTCCAGCACATGCCACCGGTGTTCACCGGACAGCTCGCTGCACGGTTGGACAGGCTTGGTCCCACGACGGTCGTCGAGGCCACACGTGGGCAGATGATCGCCCCCGGGCACGCCTATGTGGCCCCGGGCAACTACCACATGGTGCTGCGCCGCACAGCGGCCGGTTTCGCCACCGAGCTCAACCAGGACCCGCTGGTCAGCTACACCCGTCCGTCGGTCGACGTGCTGTTCCGCTCGGCGGTCGCGGTGTACGCCGGGGCGGTGCTCGGGGTCATCCTCACCGGGATGGGTTCGGACGGGCGCACGGGGTGCCAGGACGTCATCAGCGCCGGGGGCACCGTGTACGTGCAGGACGAGGCGAGCTCGGTGGTGTGGGGCATGCCTGGGGCAGTGGCCCAGGCGGGTTTGGCGCACCGGGTCGTGCCGATCGCCGACATGGCCGGGACGATCTCGCGCCGCCTGGCCGCCCGTCTGGCGGGGGGTGCCGCGTGGCGCTGAGCCCCGAGGTGTTCGCCTGGGTCGCTGAGCTGGTGCGCAAGCGCAGCGCCATCCAGCTGCCCGCTGGTAAGGAGTACCTCGTCGAGTCACGTCTGGTCCCGCTGGCCAAGCAGCACGGGCAGGACGTGCACGAGTTCGTCACCACAGCCCGCGCTGGCAACGACGAGCGCGTCCTACGGGCCATCGTCGAGGCGTTGACGACGAACGAGACCTCCTGGTTCCGTGACAACAGCCCGTTCGTCGCGCTGCGCCAGCAGATCGTCCCGGACCTGCTCGCGGCCCGCTCACGTCCGGTGCACCTCAAAGTGTGGTCAGCGGCGTGCTCGACCGGCCAAGAACCGTACTCGCTGGCGATGACGCTCAGCGAGGCCCTGCCCCCGCAGGTGACCTTTGAGATCTTGGCCACCGACCTGTCGCAGCAGGTGCTCGACCGCGCGGCGACCGGCCGGTACTCCCAGCTGGAGGTGAACCGGGGGTTGCCAGCGCCGTTGATGGTGCGGCACTTCACCCGGGTGGGGGCCGAGTGGGAGATCAGCCCAGCCCTGCGCTCGCGGGTGACGTTCCGCCAGCACAACCTCATGGACCCCGTCCCGGTCGTCGGGCGGGTCGACATGGTGCTGCTGCGCAACGTGCTCATCTACTTCGACCTGGCGACCAAGCAGGCGATCTTGCGCCGTATGGCCGGGGTCCTGGCCGACGACGGGATCCTCATGCTTGGCGGCGCCGAGACCACCATCGGCGTGGACGGGTCCTGGGAGCGGATCCAGATCGGGTCTGGGTCTGCGTACCGCAAGATGCTGGCAACCCCAGGGCCACACCCGGTGGTGACCGCAGAGCTGTCAGGACGTGTCCCCACCCAGGCCAGCCGGGCCCCAGCGGTCCCCGCGCCCACACCTGCCACCCCACCCACAGGAGGATAACCATGCGAGCGCTCGTCATCGACGACTCGCGGGTGATGCGTCGCATCGTCGCAGGGAACCTGCACAGCCTTGGCTTCCAGACCCTGGAGGCGGCCGACGGCCAGCAGGCCCTGGACCTGCTCACCGCCGGTGAGCACGCCGACCTGGCGTGCATCGACTGGAACATGCCGGTGATGGACGGGCTGACCTTCGTCACCAAGGTCCGCGCCAACCCCGACCTGCGGGGTATCACCTTGATGATGGTGACCACCGAGTCTGAGCAGTCGCAGATCGTACGGGCCTTGGCTGCTGGGGCCCACGAGTACCTCATCAAACCGTTCACGCCTGAAGCGATCCGCGAAAAGCTTGAGTGGCTCGGGCTGGTCCCGGTAGGAGAGAACGTATGACCGTTGTCGACGTCGAGGCGGTCTTCGAGATCGCTGAGGCCGTTTTCGCTGCGATGATCGACGGTGACCACGGCCTGCTCGTGGTCCGCGACGACCAGGCCCCGGTCGACGACCCCGTCGTGGCGTGGGTCGACATCTGCGGGCCCTACCCAGGCCGTACCGCGGTGACCACAAGTACGGCGACCGCATCGGCCCTGGTCCGGGCCCTGCTCGATGTGGGCGCCGACGCTGGTGTCACCGACGACGACCGTACCGACGCGTTTGGCGAGATCGCCAACGTCGTGGGGGGCAACATCAAAGCCCTGCTGCCTGAACAAGGTTCGCTCGGGCTGCCTCGGGTCGCCACAGCGGTCCCGCCCACAGTCGACCCGTTGGTGCTGACGCTGCGCCTGGCGTGGCGCGGCGAACCGCTGGACATCAGCGTCTGGCTCACGCAACACGAAGGAGGAGCACGATGATCCGGGTCTTGGTCGTCGACGACTCGCGCGTCATGCGCCAGATCGTCATCCGTACGCTGCGTCAGGCTGGGTACGACTGGGAGGTCACCGAGGCCGGTAACGGGGTCGAGGCGATGGCCGCCATCACCGCCGACGAACCCGACGTCGTGCTCTCGGACTGGAACATGCCTGAGATGAGCGGGATGGAGCTGCTCACGACGATGCGGGCGAACGGGTTCGCGACCCCGTTCGGGTTCGTCACCTCCGAAGGCTCACCGCAGATGCGCGAGCAGGCCGAAGCCGCCGGCGCCTTGTTCTTGATCGCCAAACCGTTCACCCCCGAGGCGTTCCGCGAGGTCATCGAACCCGTGCTCGCCTGAAGCTGAGAGGACCACATATGCCCGGGACGCCGCTGCCCAACCCGCAAGACGTCAAAGAGATGCTCGAGATGCTGCTCGGGCGTGACGTGGAGATCGTCACAGGGGCCGACATGCCCTCGCTCAACGCCCCTGGGGGGCAGGTCGTCGGGGTGTTCGAGACCGACCCGTACCGCAAGCTCATCGCGTTGTGGGTCAGCGACCTGCCGTTGTCGGCGGCGATCGGCGCGGCGATCGGGCTGCTGCCGGCCGGAACCGCTGTCGAGGCTGCCGAGCTCGGGCTGACCGCGGTCCTGGCCGACAACGTCCGCGAGGCGATCAACGTCGCCGGGTCGTTGCTCAACGCCGAAGGGGCCCCGCACGTCGTGCTCAAAGACGTCTACCTGCCCGGCGACCGTCTGCCGGCCGATGTGGCGACGTTGGTCTCCTCGTACGTGCCGCGGCACAACCTCAAGGTCGTCGTCGCCAACGGGTATGGCGAGGGTGTGCTGTCAGTCGTCGTGCGCAGCTGAGTTCGGGCTCGCCGATCAACAACCTGGTCATGCGCGTGCCCGGGCTGCGCACATGAGCAGGTTATTGATCGGCGAGCCCTGAGCTCAGGCGGCCAGACGGCGTTTGAGCAGGGCTGTTGTGACCCCTGCGGTGACAAGGAGCACCCCGGCGACCGCCGGGACGTAGCTGCCGAGCCCGTAGACCGCCGCGTCGGCTGGGACCCCGAACAGGTTGAGGTCGATATGGGGAAGCTTGGCCACAGCGTTCGCCCACGGTTCGGAGGCGAACACCCCGAACAGTCCTGGTAGCGCCATGAGCACCCCTGCGGTGATCGTCACCGTCGGGGTCCAGGTGCTGAGCACGACAGCGGCGCCCAGGAGCGCCAGCCCGACGACGAACATCGCCACCCGGGTGCTGTCAGACTCGATCGCGGTCCCAAGGAGCACCGCGACGACCCCGAGCAGACCCAGGACCAGGCCCGCGACGACCCCGAGCACCGTGATCATCACCGGGGGGCTGGTCTTGTGCGAGTCGTAGGGGACGCCAAAAGTGGCGGTCTGGCCCGTCTCGGGGAACGGGTTGTCCGGGGCCGGGGCGTTGACCTGCTCGGTCGCTGTCGGGCTCCAGGTCGAACCAGGGCTGGCCTGGGCAAGCTCAGAGGCCGACAGGCGGATCGTCTGGTGCACCTCAGAGGCTGCGGCCTGACCAGGCATGGCCGACTGGCGCGGCGGGGCGGCGAACGCGTCTCCGGGGCGTTGAACCGCAGGTGACCCGTACGGCCCGGTCGTCGGTCGCCGGGACGGTCCACCTTGTGGCGGGACGGTCGGCGGGGCGGCCGGGGAGTAGGGGGCTGGGGACGGCTGGGCCGGGGCCGGTGAACGTGGGGCCGGTGCCTGCTGGGCCCCGGCGTGCTGGGACGACGGCTGGGGCCGCGAAGGCGGGGCTGGCGACGGCTGAGCGGTGGGAGGGGTGTAGGTGAACGTCGGGCTCGTCGGCGGGCGGTACGCCGCCGACGGCGCCTGCTGGAGCGGGCCAGGCTGGAGTGGGCCAGGGTGGAGCGGGCCGGGCTGGATCGGGCCCGGAGGTGGGGCGATCGTCGTCGGGGGCCTGCCTGCGGCGGCTGGTGCTGGCATCGGCCGGGTCGACGACGGTTTGGCCGGGGGACCCGAGGCGTACGGGCTGGCCGGTGGGCCAGGGTAACGCTGGTCTTGCCATCCCGCGGGGTATCGCCGGTCGGCGTTGTCGGTCACAGCAGCTCCCTTGCCCAGTTCGTCCCCCGTGTTGAGTTGCACCCACGACCTTCTGGTGCCCAGGACGATCGGCCCACGGGCCTGCAAGACCGGTTGTGGTGGCCCGGCGAGCCCGTCGTGCCGTGGTCCCATCCTGCGGTGGCCCCGTCATGTCGTGTGCCCATTATGCCGTGGGCGAACCGTCGTTGTGCCGCAGACGACCCACCGATTTGGCCGACTTGCCCACGACCGGCAGCTATGGGAGACAATTGGGGTAGACCGTGCGACGCGACCGCCCGGCGGTTGACCCGAAGGAGTGCCCCATGCCTGAAGCCTTGTCGGTGTCGGTCGTGGTCTGCTCCTACACGGTGCAGCGGTGGGACCAGGTCGGCCAGGCGTTACGCGCTGCCGCAGCCCAGCAGGTGCCGCCGGACGAGCTTGTCCTCGTCGTCGACCACGACGACGAGCTCGCCGCCCGTGCACGCACCGAGCTGCTCGCCGAGCTTGGCACGCTCGTCGTGCTCACCAACGAGCACGCCCGGGGCCTGTCCGGGGCGCGGAACACCGCCTTGGAACGGGCCACCGGCGACGTCGTGGTGTTCCTCGACGACGACGCCCGCCCCACCGACGACCAGTGGCTGGGCCGGCTCCTGGCCCCCTACGACGACCCGCAGGTCTCGGGGGTCGGCGGTCCTGTCCACCCGGTGTGGCCCACCGGGCGGCGACCGGCGACGTTGCCAGCAGACCCCGACGGATGCGGCGTCCTGGACTGGGTCGTCGGCTGCTCGTTCTCCGGCCAACCAGTGGCACCAGGGCCTGTGCGCAGCCTCATGGGCTGCAACATGTCGCTGCGCCGCGCCCAGGCCCTGGCCGTGGGAGGGTTCGCCGAAGAGCTGGGCCGGGTCGGCCACACCCCCTCAGGCTGCGAAGAGACCGAGCTGTGCATCCGGATCACCCAGTCGGTCTGCGGTGCCCGCCTGGTGTTCGACCCGGCTGCAGCCGTCGCGCACGAGGTCGCCCCAGACCGCCTCACCTGGCGTTACCTCCGTGGCCGCGGGTACGCCGAGGGGATGTCCAAAGCCGTGGTCTCGGGTCTGGTCGGCACCGACGACGCGCTGTGCGAAGAACGGTCCTACGTCGCACGCGTGCTGCCCAGAGCCGTCACCCGGGGGTTGCGCGGTGTTGTCGCTGGTCCACGCCGCCGACGCGACCACGCTGCGAGCGTCGTCGCGGTGAGCCTGTGCCTGCTGGCCACAGCGTTGGGTTACCTGCGCGGCCGTGCCGCCGGCGCTCCGGCGACCACCGCCGCCAGCCGGCGCCGGCGACGTCCTGAGCCCAGCTGACCACGACGCACGCCGTGTGCGGCACCCGGTGGGCGCGGCGCGGGATCGTCGTCGCCGTTCACCTGCAGTGAGGCTCTGCTTCGCCGCCGTGCGACGCACACCCGGTTCTGCGAACACCATGGAGCGAAGAGGTGGGCACCGCCGACGGCCTGTACAGTCGTCGGTTGTGTGGCGGGCTCACGCATCGCGAAGATCCGGGTACGATGCACAACCAACGTGACGTTCGGCACATCCTCGGATCTTTCGTGCACCTTCGTACCAATCGGGGCGAGGCAACCGGGTCTCTTCGTGCAAAACGGCCACACTGGGCGCCGCCGCGCGGCAAGATGGTGGAGTGAGCTCGATGCAGGTGCTGACGGTGTGCACGGGGAACCTTGCGCGGTCCCCTGCGATGGAACGCCTGCTCGACACTGCGTTGTCGCACGCGGGGATCGTCACCAGCTCGGCTGGCACCGCTGCGGCAGTCGGCGAACCAATCGCTGGCCCGATGGCCACCTTGTTGCGTTCGGTCGGCGCACGCGCCGACGATTTCGCCGCCCGGCAGCTGACCGAGCGGATGATCAACGAGTCTGACCTGGTCATCACCGCCACCCGCGCCCACCGCACGTCCGCGGTCTCGCTGGCCCCCGCGGCGGTGCGCCACACGTTCACCCTCATCGAGCTGGCCCGCCTCGCCCAGTTCGTCCCCCCTGAGCAGATCACCGGGTTGACCCACGCCGAGCGCCTGCGCTCCCTGGTCGCCCTCGCCCCGGCCTACCGCGCCCGTGCAGGCCACGGCCCGTCGTCGATCCCCGACCCCTTCGGACGCTCCGAGGTCATCTACCGCCGCTGCTTCGACGCGATCTTCGCCTGCACCCTCGACATCGTCGAAGCCATCACCCGCTGACCCGATATCCTTGGGGGCACGGCCGGGACCGGAGAGGAGGCCTGATGCTACGCACCATGGTGGGTGGCAAGATCCACCGCGCGACTGTGACGCAGGCGAACCTCAACTACGTGGGGTCGATCACGATCGATGCTGACCTTGTCGGGGCCGCTGGCCTCGTCGAAGGCGAGCAGGTGCACGTCGTGGACGTGACCAACGGGGCCCGGCTGGTGACCTACGTCATCGTCGGGGAACCAGGTTCGGGCACCGTGTGCATCAACGGGGCTGCGGCGCACCTGGTCCACCCAGGCGACCTGGTCATCATCATGTCCTACGTGCTTGTCGACACCGCCGAGCTGTCGGGCTACGCCCCCCAGGTGGTCCACGTCGATGCCGACAACCGCATCGTCGACGTCGGCAACGACCCGTCCGAACCCGTCCCCTCGCGATAGCCACGCTCAAAGACAGTGGCAAAGACAGTGGGGACGGTTCCTATGTCTTGCCTGGTCAGAGCGTTGCTTTGGCCGGGGACGGTTCGGCTGTCTTCCTGCCTGGTCACCTCGTCGCCCAAGGCTGTGAAGACGTGCTTCCACGTGGAGGGCGTGTCCCAGTTCGGCGGAGGTGCGGATGACCATCGCTCGGTTCATCCGCGCAGGTCCGCCCCCCAGTGCCCCCCGCAACCCCGCCGTGCCGAACAGAGGGGGCGAACCCACAGGTCTGCCGAGCCAGGCGCAGGACGCCACCATGGACTCGCCCTCGGCCTGTGGTGGTCAGGCGTCCGATAGGCTCGCGAGCTGTGAGCCTGGACCCAGCTGGTGCTGCACCCGCGCACAGCGCAGCGCCGTGGACGGCTGACCAGCGCGCGCCTGTGTCTCCCGACGGCCCGCCCGGGCACGCGCCGCCTCGGCCCTGCGTGGCCCGGACCTACGCCAACGTCCTGGTGGCGGTGTGGCGCGGCAACCTCGCCGGTGCCGCCCACACCGCGGCCCGGCCCTGGTTCTGGCTGTGGGTGTTCGCCCTCAACGCTGTGCTCGGCGGCGCGGCATGGGCGACGGTGCTGCCGATGGTCTCGCGGATGTCGTCGATGGTCGGGCGCACCGCTTTGGGCCTGGACGGCTCAGTGGCCGAACCTGACATCTGCGCCTCGCAGGTCGCGCTCGTCGCCGTCGCGGGTCTGGTCGCGACGTTCGTCGCCCAGCTGTTGCGGGTGCTCGCCGTCCGCCTGACGTTCGCCGTCCGCGCGACCCCCGTCGGCTGGCTCCACGCCACGGTGCCGGTGGTTGTCGGCGCAGCGCCCCTGACGGTCGTCTACGGGTTCGGGTTCCTCGTCGGCCTCGTCCCGACCACCAACGGCTGGTTCGTCGCCGCTGCCGTCGCGACCGGCGCGATCGGCGTCATCGTCGCCGAGACCCTCGTCTTCGTCACAGTCGAACGCACCACCGCCAGCCCGGTGAGCATCCTCATCCCCCACGCCGCCCTCACCGTCGCCTGGGCCGTCGCCGCGTTCATGCTCACAGCCCTGGCCGTCCACCTCACTCCGGTCTAAGGGCTCGCCGATGAATCCCCTGGTCATCTGCGCAGCCCGTGCACGCACATCGCTGCGTCCGACGACGACAACGCGGCGCCGACAGCCTGCTAGGGGTCAGGGGCGGCCCAGGGCGCGGTAGGTCCAGCCGGCGGCGCGCCAGGTGGCCGGGTCCAGGACGTTGCGGCCGTCGAGGATATGCCGTTGGGCGACGATCTCTCCCAGGGCGTGGGGGTCCAGGTCGCGGTACTCGGGCCATTCGGTGGCGAGCAGGATGACGTCGGCGTCGCGGGCGGCTTCTTCGGGGGTGTCGGCGAAGCTGAGGTCGGGCCATGCGGCGCGGGCGTTGGCGACGGCCTGCGGGTCGGTGACGGTCACACGTGCCCCCTGCAGCTGCATCTGGGCGGCGACCGACAGGGCCGGAGAGTCGCGCACGTCGTCAGAGCTGGGTTTGAACGCGGCGCCGAGCACCGCGACACGGCGTCCGACGATGGAGCCGTGGCACACCTCACGGGCCAGGTCCACCATGCGGACGCGACGGCGCATGTTCACCGCGTCGACCTCCTGCAAGAACCGCAGCGCGTCAAAGACGCCGAGCTCGCCGGCCCGGGCCATGAACGCGCGGATGTCTTTGGGCAGGCAGCCGCCGCCGAACCCCAGCCCCGCGTTGAGGAAGCGCCGGCCGATCCGTACGTCGTGGCCGATCGCGTCGGCCAGGGCGGTGACATCGGCGCCGGTGGCTTCGCACAGCTCGGCCATGGCGTTGATGAACGAGATCTTCGTCGCCAAGAACGAGTTCGCGGCGACCTTGACCAGCTGGGCCGTGGCGTAGTCGGTGACGATCAGGGGGATGCCTTCGGCCAGCGGTGCGGCGTACACCTCGTCGAGCAGCACCCGGGCCGCTTGCCCTGCCGGTGTGGCGACGCCGTCGTTGGTCGGCAGGCCGTACACGATCCGGTCAGGGTGCAACGTGTCTTGGACGGCGAACCCTTCGCGCAAGAACTCGGGGTTCCACACCAAGGTCGCCCCGGTGCTCGACAGGTCCTCAGCGATACGTTCGGCTGTGCCCACCGGGACCGTGGACTTGCCCACCACGACGTCCCCGGGTGCGAGGTGCTCGGTGATACCAGCGAGTGCCGCTTCGACGTACCGCAGGTCTGCACGGAACTCGCCGTGCATCTGCGGGGTGCCCACACACACGAAGTGCACCCTCGCACCAGCGACCTGTGCCAGGTCGGTGGTCCAGGTGAGCAGGTCGTCGTCGACCGACCCGAGCAGCTCGGGCAGACCCGGTTCGTAGAACGGGGCGCGGCGCTCACACAACGCGGCGATCTTCGCCTCGTCCACGTCGACGCCGACGACCTCGTGCCCCAGCGACGCCATGCTCACCGCATGGACCGCGCCCAGGTACCCACAACCGATGACACTGATACGCATGACCCTCGTCCTCCACGTCAGGGTACGTGCACCACAACAGACCGGCGGGAGGAGGTGAGCTGCACCTGGCCCGCCGCAGGGCACATTACCGTGCAGCGCACCCCCCGGTCCTGCCGGCTCCCGCTCTGGGCCCCGAACCGGGACGTACGACAGCAGGGACGGTTCCTCTGTCTTCTGGCACCCGGCACCCGTCGGACCGGCCCGCAGCATCGTCAAGAACAAGGCGTCCACGCGAAGGCAAGCCGTCACACCCTTGTTCCTGCGTGGAACCCTTGCCTTGGGGTGGCCGCCGGTGAAGACAGAGGAACCGTCCCCAGTGTCTTCGGCAGGTCGGCAGATATCGCCGTCGAGTGGACAAAGGGCGCAACGAGACCCGCGGCGAACAGGTGATATGGGGGAGCGGGGCAGCCAGGAACATGCCGGTGCGTGCAACCCTGAACATATGGTGAGCCCGGCGTGGCACGGGCGCGTCGAGCCCCGTCGGTGGCGCCGCCGCGTGCTCGTCGCGTGTGCCGCGGTGCTTGGTGTCGTGCTGCTCGCTGGGGTGTGGGTGGGATGGCGGGCGTCGCAGGCGGCACGGGCCCTGTCTGAGGCCCGCAGCACCGCCGCGCGGATGCACACCGACCTGCGCCACGGGTCGGCCCCGGCGCCCGACGACGTCGCCGGCGCGGCGGCTGCGGCGTCACGGGCTCACGCAGCCACGCGCGACCCGGTGTACCGCCTGGCCAGCGGTCTGCCATGGGTCGGCGACCAGCTCGGTGCCGTGGCGAGCGTCGCCGCGGGGCTGGACGAGGTGACATCCGTGGCGGTGCCGCCGCTGGTCGACCTGGTCACCGCCGTCGACGACGGTACGCTGCGCACCGACGACGGGACGATCGACCTGGGGTTCCTCGCTGCCGCTGCCCCGCAGGTGCGCGCCGCTGACCAGACCATCACGACGGTCCGGGCCGATATCGGCGCGATCAGCCGGTCCGGGCTCATCGGCCCGCTGGCCACTGCGGTGCGCCAGGCTGACGACGCCCTGGCCTCGCTGGCCACGACCGTCCACCAGGCCCGGCAGGTGACCGACCTGGCCCCGGCGATGCTCGGCGCCGACGGTCCGCGCACCTACCTGGTGCTGGCGCTCAACAACGCCGAGCTGCGCCCAGCCGGCGGGATCGTCGGGGCTGGGATCGCGCTGAGCATCGACGGTGGCCATGTGACCTTGGGCACCCAGCTGGCCGCGTCGGCGCTGGCCACCGGCCAGGTCCCGGTGCTGCCCCTGACCGACGACGAGCTCGCTGCCGACGGCGACCGTCTGGGCCGCTACCTGCAGAACGCCACGCTCACCGCCGACTTCCCGCGCACCGCCGAGCTCGCCCGGGCCCGGTGGCACCAAGAGACCGGCGAGGACGTCGACGGGGTTGTCGCGCTCGACGCGGTCGCCGTCGCGACTGTGCTGCGTGCGGTCGGTCCGGTGACCACCGACGACGGGACGGTGTTTGCTGCGGACACCTTCGTCGCGGCGATCTTGCGCGACCCGTACCTTGGTGACGTCGACCCTGTCGCCCTGGACGAGACGTTCGCGCAGGTCGCAGCGTCAGTGTTCACCGGGCTTCTCACCGCTGACCTTGACGGTGCCCAGCTGATGGACACAGTGCGTGATGTGGTTGCCGGGCAACGGCTGCGGGTGTGGTCAGCCCACGAGGCTGAACAGGCGGTGCTGGCTGCCACGACCCTTGGTGGGGCGTTCGGCTCAGCGGCGGCCGCGGACGCCGGGGTGTTCCTCACCGACACCACCGGCGGCAAGCTCAACTACTACCTCACCGTGGTCACGTCGCTGAGCACGCCGGTGTGCACCGGTGGCACAGGGACAGCCCAGGTCGAGGTGACGTTCACCTACGAACCACCTGCGGATATCGCCGACGCGTCAGTGTTCTTGCGTGGTGTGGACGAACCAGGGCGCGCCCGCGGTGACGCCGGGCTGCTCGTCACCGTGTACCCCACCGCTGGGGGCGTCATCGGCCCGGTCACCGTCGACGGGGCACCAGCAGGTGGCCAGCAGGTGGTGCTCGGCGCGAGGACCGGGGTACGCGTCCCGGTGACCTTGGCGCCAGGGCAGACCACGACGCTGGTCGCGCAGGTGCCTGTGGGCGACGGACGGGCCGCGGTGTGGACGACGCCAACAGTGTCCAGCGGCGGGATCGTCGTGGCGCGGTGCCCATGAACCCCTGGCCGAGGGACGCCGCACACGGGGTCGGTGTCCCTCGGCCAGGCCTTCACCGTGTGACGACAGCAGCCGCGGCGCCTGCGACGTCGTCGCTGTCCTCGCACCGTGAGCGCGGACTTTTCGCGGTGACATATCGGGCAAACGTGCATGGGCTGGTCGAGTGATGTCGCTGCGCTGGGCGGGGGTCTGAGGCAGGATCTGCCCCACGTCTGCCGTCCCATCGGGAACCATCGAATTTCTTGGGGTTCTTCCGAAAGGACAGGCGATGCGTCCGATTCTCAGGTTCAGTGTGGCTGCGGTGCTCACCGGCGGGGTCCTGGTCGCCACAGCAGTGACCGCCAGCGCAGACCCGGACGACCCGTGCGGTCGCGCCGGGACGTACCTGCCAGGTGTGGGCTGCGTCATGGCGGTCACCGACGTCCGCGCTGGGTGCGCCGACGCCGATGGGTACCTCACGTACACCCTGTCGGTCCCGGTGCCGGCCGAGCAGGTGCAGATCACCGTCACTGACGGCACGCGCACCGGTCACGCCACGGGCGGACCCGCCGGGCAGGTGGCCTGGCCGGCCGAGGTCACCGGCGCGAACGCCACTGTGACGTTCACCACGACGACGACCCCGGCGTACACCGCGTCAGCGGTTGTGGCAACCCCCGAGTGCGCCCGCACCGTGCTGGACAACCCTGAGCCGGCAGGCGCAGCCCCGGCCAACCCCGGTCCGCCTGCTGCGGTGCCCAGCGCACCGGCTCCCAAGAGCGGTGTTGCCAAGGTCCTCGCCGCGACGGGGGCGCATATGGGACCGGTCGCCGCGGTCGCCGCAGGGACGGTCCTCATCGGCTCCCTGCTGTTCCTCGCCTCCTGGCGCCGCACCGTCTAGACCGCGCCGCCACCTCGCTGACCAGGCAAGACATTAGAACCGTCCCCATTGTCTTTCGATGATGTAGTCCAGGCATGCGGTCAACGCGAGCACGTCGTCGGGTTCGACGGCGGGGAAGGTCGCGACCCGCAGCTGGTTGCGCCCGAGCTTGCGGTACGGCTCGGTGTCCACCACGCCGTTGGCGCGCAGCACGGCGGCGAGCCTCGCCGCGTCGACCTGCTCGTCGAAGTCGATGGTGACGACCACCGGCGACCTGTGCGCAGGGTCGGCGACGAACGGCGACGCCAGGTCGTGCCTGTCTGCCCAGGTGTACAGGTGGCCCGAGGACGTCGCGGTCCGCTCTGCGGCCCAGCTGAGCCCGCCGTTGGCGAGCAACCAGTCGACCTGCTCGGCGAGCAGCACGAGCGTGGCGACCGCTGGGGTGTTGAGGGTCTGGTCGGCCCGTGAGCTGGTCAGCGCCGTGGTCAGCGACAAGAACGACGGCACCCAGCGGCCTGATACCTCGACACGTGCGGCACGTTCGACCGCCGCCGGCGACAGCACCGCCAACCACAGTCCACCGTCGGCCGCGAACGACTTCTGCGGGGCGAAGTAGTACACGTCAGTCGCCGAGACGTCCACACGCACCCCACCAGCTGCTGAGGTGGCGTCGATGACGACGAGGGCCTCGTCGCCGCCGACACGTGCGACGGGCGCCAACGCACCGGTCGACGTCTCGTTGTGCGGCCAGGCGTACACATCGGCCCCCGGTGTGGCGGTCGGGACCGCCACCGACCCTGGGTCGGCGCGTACGACCACCGGGTCGGCCAAGAACGGTGCCGCGGCCACGCACTGGGCAAACTTGGCGCCGAACTCCCCGAACACCCCGTGGGCGGACCGGTGCTCGACCAGGCACGCCGTGGCGACGTCCCAGAACGCTGTGGACCCGCCGTTGCCGAGCACGACCTCGTACCCGTCGGGGATCGCGAACAGCTCGCCCAGCCCTGCGCGCACCCGTGCGACCAACGAGCGGACCGGCCGCTGGCGGTGCGAGGTGCCGAGCACCCCGGCGTCGACCAGGGCCTGGACCTGCGCTGGGCGCACCTTGGACGGGCCGGAGCCGAACCGTCCGTCGCCGGGCAACAGACCAGGGGGAATCGTCATCTGGGTGTCCACAGGTGCGACGATACGCGCACAGCGCACCCAGGGGCACCGGCGGTTGAGGCGGAGGCCGTCTGCACCTCGCGAGCGCACGCACCGGACGTACCTGGCTTGCGCACGGACTTTCGTCACACGGCCTAGAGTGTGCCTCAGGTGGTGGACGCCACCGCGAGGCAGCCCGCGGTGCACGGTCCACGACGAGCCGAGGAGGACACCAGGTGAGCGATCTCATCGACACCACCGAGATGTACCTCAAGACGGTGTACGAGCTGACCGAGCAGGGGGTTCCGCCGCTGCGGGCGCGGATCACCGGGCGTCTGGGCCACTCGGGCCCGACGGTCTCGCAGACTGTGGCGCGGATGGAACGAGACGGGTTCGTCGTCGTCGGTGACGACCGGCGCCTAGAGCTGACGCAGGCTGGTCGGGCGCGGGCGGTGCGGGTGATGCGCAAGCACCGGCTGGCCGAACGTCTGCTCACCGACGTCATCGGCCTGGACTGGCCGCTGGTGCATATCGAGGCGTGCCGCTGGGAGCATGTGATCTCCGAGCAGGTCGAGCAGCGTATCGCGGCGCTGCTGCACCATCCGCAGCACGACCCGTACGGCAACCCGATCCCTGGGCTGGGCGAGCTGGGCGGGCCAGAGTCTGAGCCCTTCCTCGACGGTGTGACGGCGCTGGTCACGTGGCCTGGCGGGCAGGCTGTGCTCGCCCGGATCGCCGAACCGCTCCAGGTCGACACGCAGCTGTTGGCGCGACTCGCCGACGCGGGGATCGGGCCCGGCACGACCGTCGATGTCCGAGGTGTCCAGCTCGTTCCCGAGACGTGCGAGGTGGGCGCTGGGGGCGTGGCGCTGGCGGTGCCTGGCTCGCCGGTCCAGGTTGACCTGGTCGAAGAACAGACCCGGCACCTGTTCGTCCGTCCGGGCTAGTCCGGTGCCGGAGCCCAGTGTGATCTTCCTCACTGTCTGACTCCTCCCTTTTTGGCACGGTTGGTCCGACGACACCTGTTTGTGCTGGTGAGAGAGGTGTTACAGATGTGGCGCCCGAGGTTGTCGGTTGTGTGACCCGCCGCGCCCGTGATCAATACGTGACACTGGGCGGACTGTCCGGTAGCGTCGTTCGCGCTCTGGGAGGCTATCTCTCAGGGTCCTGCAGTCGGTCGCCTAGCCCTGCCGCCGCCTGGAGGTACGTTCTGGCAGGGACGGGGGACCCAATTTTGGGGTCCTTTGAGCGAGGGCCCCTCGGGGTGAAGCCGAACGGAGAGATCCGTGCGGCCGGGCGTTCTCCCGTCCGAACCCGACAGCTGACCTCGGAGGCGTGAGGAGAGGGTTGTCTGTGTCTGTCACCACTGCAGCACCACGGCATGCAGCACCACGGCGTTCAGCCAAGCACCGGGCTTCTGGACGGGCGTCGACACCGCTGACCCCGATCGCCCAGTCAGTGGCGCGCGGGTCATCGGTCGCGGTGGCCGCGACCTCGACCGTCGCCGTGGGTCTGGTGGGCGCTGCCCCGGCCCTGGCTGGCGGGATGACCACAGCCATGGACGCCACCACGGCGAACCTCGCCGCCGCGATGCCGACATCTCCGGTGATCGCCGCGGCTCCTGAGGCGGTGAACACCGACCTGCAGGAGTTCGTCCCCGAGTTCAAGGCGCCGGCAGCATCTGCTGGCGCAGCAGCCCGGGGCGTGGGCGTCAAGGCCCCCAAGCACACCCCGGTCCCGGCAGGCACCCCCATCAACGGCGCAGGTGTCGTGCAGGTCGCCAAGGCCTACGTCGGCACCCCCTACGTCTCTGGCGGCTCAGCCCCAGGCGGGTTCGACTGCTCCGGCTTCGTCAAGTACGTCTACGCCCAGTTCGGCGTGAACATCCCGCGCACGACCGGTGCGATCTACTCCGCGGCCCTCAACGGGACCCACGGGCTGTACATCGTGTCCACACCCCAGCCCGGCGACATCATGTGGACCTCTGGCCACGTGGGGATCTACGTCGGCAACGGGATGATGATCGACTCCCCGCGCCCGGGCAAGACGATCCAGGTGCGCGCGCTGTACAAACCCAACTGGGTGTACATCCGCGCTGTGAGCTGACCTTCTTTATCTCTTCGCCAGCGGTGCTTTGACGCGCCTTTGCGCCGTCGTTGTTCTGTCGCGCGCCAGCACTGCCCGCCGTTGTCCCGGGTTGACGCGTCCTTGACCGGCGGTGGCGCAGCCATGCGTCGTCCCTGGTCACAGGCACGTCATGGCTATGGTGGGGCCGCTTCGACGATCGGTGGGCCTGGTGCCGCCGCCACCGCCGCCCTGCGAGCACCCGTGGGGATGTGATGTTCGTCACATCCGGAATGCCCCGGTCTGTCCCGGGGCGCCGCAGGGGCGCGTCTGCCCTGGTGAGAGGCATATTACTCTTGTGTTACCTGGGGTTGGCGCTTGTGTTGTTCAAGAGGTTTGTGATCAATACGTGACATGAGCCCAGTTGTCCGGTAGCGTCGTGTCTGCTCTCGGAGGTTGTCTCCGGGAGTCCTTTGGTCGGTCGCCTAGCCCTGCCGCCGCCTGGAGGAGCTCAAGTATCTGGCAGGGACGGGGGACCCCACACCGGGGTCCTCGTACGAGGGCCCCTCGGGGTGAAGCCAGACGGGGCGATCCGTGTGGCCGGGCGATCTCCAGCCCGAACCCGACAGCTAACCTCGGCGGCGCGAGGAGAGGGCTTTTTGTGTCTGTGAGCACTGCACCAAGGCATGTGACGGGTCGCGCTGGACCCAGGCACCGTGCTGGAGGGCGAGCGTCAACACCGTTGACGCCGATCGCCCGGTCGGTAGCGCGTCACTCGTCAGTCGCGGTCGCCGCGACGTCTACTGTCGCTGTGGGTCTCGTTGGCGCGGCCCCAGCCCTGGCTGGCGGGATGGAAGCCTCTGCGGCGAACCTTCCCACAGCACTGCCCACCTCCCCCGTCATCGCGGCGGCTCCTGAGGCGGTGAACACCGACCTGCAAGAGTTCGTCCCCGACTTCAAAGCCAGCCCGTCGAAGCCATCGCCGGCGGCCGGGGCCCGCACAACGGGCAAGTACTACGCCCCGCTGCCAGCCGAGCTCGCCGGTGACATCCTCGCGATCGCCGAGTACTACAAGGGCATCCCATACAAGTACGGCGGGTCGAGCACCAGCGGTATCGACTGCTCCGGCTACGTCCAGCTTGTGTACTCCAAGGTCGGGATCGCCCTGCCCCACAGCTCGAAGAAGATGCGCGACACACTGCCCCACATCCCCGCGTCCGAGGCTCGCCCTGGCGACCTGGTCTTCATGTACACCTCG